>NZ_JAYMFI010000010.1:0-3119 GCF_035830635.1 Adlercreutzia shanghongiae
CTGGGCGGCGAGTCCAAGCTGGCCTTCGATCTGATCGTCACGTGCCCCGATCCCGTAAAGCGGGGAGATCCGGTGCGCTACACCGCATCGGGCGGCAAGTGCGCCGTCCGCAACGATGGGAACACCGGGGCATGGCCGTCCGTCAAGGTGACGGGGCGGGTCACGTTCCTCACGCTGTCGCTCGGGGGCCACTCGGTCACGTGGAGCGGCAGCGCCGACGATCTCTCGCTCGACTTCGCGGACATGGCACCGTCCTCGGGCACGGTGACCGTGGACGACGCGTTCCAGGTGCCGCCGGGAACGTCCGAGATCGCGGTGTCGTGCAACTCGGGGGCGACGGTGGCCGTGACCGTGGCCCCGGTGTGGAGGTGATCGCATGGTGACGCTCCACGCCTACTCGGGCCTCACCGGCGCGCATCTGGCGCGGCTTCCCGCCGCATCGGTGTCGTGGTCAGACTCGATCAACGAGCCGGGTTCCCTCACGGCAACGCTCCCGGCCACCGTGGACGCGGCCAGCCACCTGCGGGCCTACGGCACGGTGCTGGCGGCGGTGGAGGGCGGGAGGGTGATCCACGCGGGATACGTCACCCATGCCAAGAAGTCGGGCGGCCTGTGGTCGGTCGATTGCGGGGGAGGATCAACCGTGCTGGAAAAGCGCCTCGTGCTGAACCACGCGCTGGCCTCCTCGTGGAGGGACGGCTACGTGCTCATCGACGAGGAGCACCCATCCGGCAACTGGCCGCTCTCGCTCAGGGGATCCTACTCGGACATCGTGTCCAAGCTGATCTCCGAGACCCTTAAATGGGGCGCTCTGCCCATCGTTCCCGCGACCCTCACGGGAGGATCGCACGAGCGCAACTACAACTCCTACGACCTCGCCACCGTGCTCTCCCGCATCTCCGACATAGGGGACTTGGAGGACGGCCCGGAGATCAGGTTCGATCCCGTCATCGGGTCTGACGGCTCGCTCAGGTTCCACCAGCGCACCTCGGACGAGATCCGCGACAACTGGTGGAGGTGGAACGCGGTCGTGCCCCTCTCCCCGGTGGAGGTGGGCGACGAGGACTGCGACGGCGGCGATATGTGCACCCAGTGCTTCGCCTCGGGCGGCAAGGACGAGGACAAGCTGCTCGTTGCCCGCGCCGTATCCGGAGAGCTGACCGCCGCCGGGTGGCCCGTTCTGCAAGCGGCGGACACCTCGCACTCGTCGGTGTCCGAGCTTCCAACGCTCAAGTCATACGCCTCCGCAGCGGTGGGGGCGGGCGACGAGCCGCAGCGGACGCGCGGCCTGAAGGTTCGCCGCGACGTGCCCGTGAGGGTGGGCGACTGGGCCGACGTGAGGACGGGTGAGGGGCTTTTGGAGCTGAAGGTCACCGACGTGTCCGGCTCCGCAGGCTCACCGATGCTCACCGTCCAGTGCCGACCGAGGAGGTGACGCCGTGGCGAAGTACAGGCCCGCGACCGGAAACGACGCCGCCGTGATGCGGCGCAGGGAGGAGCGCATGGCCGCCGCCTTGGCCTCCGCCTCCGCCCCCTCGGGGACGAGGGCGTTCCAGGCGACCGAGAAGATCGGTGAGATGGCAAAGAAGGTGGCCGAGCTTGAGAGGGCCGTCATCCCCGTCGGGGGAACGGTCTTCATGTCCAAGAACGAAAGCCCCGCAGAGTCGGGGTACCCGGGCGAGTGGGGGAGGCTGACCGCCTTCCATGTGCCCATGACGGGAAAGACACTCTACATCTACGAAAGGAAGAGCTGATGGCAAAGACAGAGGGATTCTACTCGCTCGTGTGCGACCGCTGCAATACCCAGACCTACGCCGCGCAGGGAAGCCCGATCGATCAGAACTGGAAGAACGCAGGGCACACCAACGCCGACGGCTCGGTGAGCACCCGCTTCCTGTGCCCCGACTGCTTCAAGGCGTTCCGCGCCATGGCGCAGGCCCAGGACGCCGCGTACAACTCGTTCATGGCGGGAGCCGACAATGCCGACGCTGTCTAGGCACGTGCCCCGGGGCGACTTCCTCATCCACAGGGGGGCTGACGAGCGCTTGGGCGTGAGGTGGCAGCGCGACTACGGTGGCGGCTACAAGGCGGTGGACATGAGCGCGTGGATCGCCGATCTGTTGCTTTCGAAGGACGGGGAGGCCCTGCTGTCAGTGCCGTGCACCTGCACCTACGACGGCCTGTGCGTCGCGTCCCTCACAGGCTCCCAGACCCGCTCGCTGCAGGTCAGGACGGGGGAGTGGCGAATCGACGCGCACGGCCCCGGCGGCGAGAGCGAGCTGATGGGCTGGGGCTACTTCGAAGCCGTATAGGAGGACATATGTCAGACCAGGTAATCGACCGCAAGGAGATAGGCATCCCCACGGACGTGGACCTCGTGCGCCACGACGTGAACATCATGAGGGCGGACGCCAGGACCTCCATGGAGGCCTCTGCGGCGTCCGAGGCCAACGCCGCCGCATCGGAGGCAGCCGCCATGTCCCATGCGTCCGACTCCCGGCAGGCGGCCCAGGAGGCGGCCTACTGGGCGACCCTGCACAACCAGGGCATCCACTTCGGCCACGACGAGCCGGAGGACAAGTGGGACGGCATGACGTGGCTGTTCACGGACGAGGTCGCGAGAAAAATCAAGTCGTTCAGGCGATGGGACGCAGCGCTCGCGGGAGCGGCCCTGTGGCCCTCCGCGACGACGTTCCCCGGCAACTCCACGTTCCCGCAGGATCGCGGCGCGTGGACTGACTTCAGCTATTAAGGAAGGAGGGCGATATGCCCAACGATCAGACGGCCCATGCCGACACCGCCCAGACAGCGCCCGAGGAGATCACCTACACACCGACGGTGTGGCAGGACGGCGAGGACGGAGGCACCCCCATCAACGCCGCGAACCTCAACAACATCGAGAAGGCCATCGTGGCGCTCGTTGAGCACACCACGAAGCAGGTAGTGAACAGCATGATAGCCAACGATGCCGTGACCTCCGAGAAGCTCGCTCCCACCGTTCGGGATTCGCTGTCCCGAGGAGACGTGCTGGCAAACAACCCCTACATCGCCGACGCGAACGACCTGATGGCGGGGCTGAAGCAGTTCGGGCCGAACAGCCTGAATACGCCCGGTACGGA
>NZ_JAYMFI010000011.1:0-219037 GCF_035830635.1 Adlercreutzia shanghongiae
CGGCGGCGGCCTGCACTGCTCCACCGCCGACGTCTACCGCGAGGGCGAGTGCCTCGACTACTTCCCGAACCGCGTCGAGGATCCGACCCTCGTGCGCCCCGAGATGTGGAAGTAAATCCCGCACGCATCCCGCGCATAAGCGTTTGCATGGAACCCGCTTCGGCGGGTTCCTTTTTTTGCGCCTGCATCGGTCGTGGCGCGCGTGAGGAGGGCGGGTGGCCCGGCGTGTCTTTCACTGAGCAAATCGCTCATATTTTTGTGCACCCGACTAATTGCGTATTCTCAGCTGCACAAAAGACCTGATGTGGTAAGGTGTAAAGCTAAGTCAGGGCATTATTGAAAGGAGAAGCCATGACCGCTATCTTTCTGACACCCGTAGGGGCGGGTGGTTTCCATGAGTAGCAGTACCGCTCCCGTGAAGAGCGCTACCTACGCTGAGGCAACCGAAGCAGAGAAGCATGCTGTCCTGCGCAAGGTGACGGGGTCTTCCTTCCTCGGTAACTTCATCGAATGGTTCGACTATGCGAGCTATTCCTATCTGGCCACGGTTATCGCGCTGGTGTTCTTCCCGGACACCGACCACACCGTGGCGGTTATGAGCACCTTCGGTGTGTTCGCGCTCTCGTTCCTCGTGCGCCCCATCGGCGCCATCTTCTGGGGCAACATGGGCGACAAGAAGGGCCGCAAGTGGGCGCTGTCGGTGTCCATTCTCATGATGAGCGGCGCCACCTTCCTTATCGGTTGCTTGCCGGGATACGCGGTTCTCGGCGTGGGTGCTCCGCTGCTGCTTCTGCTGCTGCGCATGGTGCAGTCCTTCTCCGCTGCGGGCGAGTACGCCGGCGCGGCCACGTTCATTGCCGAGTACGCGCCGCACAACCACCGCGGCTTCTACTGCTCCATGGTGCCCGCCTCTACGGCCACGGGCCTGCTCGTGGGCTCGCTGTTGGCCACCTTCATGTTCACCGTGTGGGGCGCCGACTCCTCCTTCGTGGTGGACTGGGGCTGGCGCATTCCGTTCTTGCTGGCGCTGCCCTTAGGCTACATCACCCACTACATCCGTACCCATCTCGAGGACTCGCCGGTGTATGAGCAGATGCAGGAGCGCATGAAGGAAATGGGCGAGAAGGTGGAGCACCCCATTCGCACCCTGTTTACCAAGCACCTGCGCGTGCTTCTCATTTCGTTCGGCGCCTGCGTGCTGAACGCCGTGGGCTTCTACGCGGTGCTCACCTACCTGCCGAACTACCTTGAGACGACGCTGAACTACGATCCGAGCGCAGCCTCCACGATTACCACCATTGTGCTGGTGGTCTACATTGGGTTCATCTTCCTGTCCGGTCGCATTTCCGACAAGGTGGGCCGCAAGAAGATGCTCATCGGCGCCTGCGTGGGCTTCATCGTGCTGACCGTGCCGGCTTTCATGCTACTGAGCACGCTGAACTTCGCGGTCATTCTCTGTGTGGAGCTGGTCATGTGTCTGCTGCTCACCATCAACGACGGCACGCTGGCGAGCTACCTGACCGAGACGTTCCCCACCGATGTGCGCTACTCCGGCTTCGCCCTGTCCTTCAACCTGGCCAACGCCATCTTCGGCGGGTCGGCGTCGTTCATCTCGTTCTGGTTGATCGATATTACCGGCAACGCCATCGCGCCGGCCTGGTACATGGTGGCCATCGCCGTCATCGCCCTTATCGCCATGTGCATGACCCACGACCACTCCGGCAAGAAGCTGGACGACGTGAAGTAGGCGAATCGCCCAAGGCACGCGCAGGCAGGAGATGCGTCGTCTGGTGCGTTCGTTTGCATGAGGCGAAGCGCTCGATTGCCTCGTATGGCACCATCGCAACATATGAGAAAAGCCCCGGTATCGGGGCTTTTCTCGTGGAAGGAGAGGGTTTCCGGACGGAGGAGGAGCCGTCTGGCGAAAGCTGTCCTGGTTCGAAGGGTTACTCGGCGGCCTTCACGCCGGCGAGGTTGTTGGACTCGCCCATGGTGAGCCACCCCTCGGGCACCTCGGCGGTGGCGTGGCACTGGGTGCAGTACATGACCGAGGCACGGTGGGCCTTGTGGCATGTGGTGCATTCCAGCTCCTCGTGGTGGGCCCAGTGCGGGTTGTAGGTGCCCATGTCGGCGGTCTTCTCGTACAGATCGTCGCGGGTGAGGTTGTGGCAGGCCTCGTTCAGGCACAGCTCGTCGGCGTCGCGCCCTGATGCCTCGGTGAGCTCGCTGGCAGTGCGCTCGACCAAGGGGAACTCGTAGTTGCCTGTAAGCCACGCGCCGCCCTCGCTTATCTGCTCGCCCAAGGTGGGGGTATGGCAGTCGAGGCAGGTGCTGCCGAGCTTGCTATGGTAGGCGGCCAGCATGGTGTGGGGGTCTTCCACCTCGTTGCCCCACTTGTCGGTGGCGGGCTCGTTCAGATCGGCCTCGTAGGTGGCCAGGTAGTTGTCCATGGGGGTATGGCAGATAGCCCCGCAGAAGCTCGGCTGCTCGTGCCAGACCCAGAAGCCGGCGCCGGCTACGACGATGATGGCGACTACCACGCCTGCGACGATGGCGGCGCGGGCTCCCTTGCGCTTGGGGGCGGGGGAGTCCGAGCTCGGGGTGCTTTCGATGACCGGGTCGTGCTCGGTCGCCGGGGCGGGATGGTTCTCGGCGCTCATAGGGCGCTCCTTTCTCTATGGTAGCGGGGGTTAGTCCAAATCTCCGGCCAGCAGGCGTGCCACGTGGCGCCCCTCGGTGCAGGTGCGGCCGCAGGCGCAGGCCACGATGTACTCGGGGTAGTTGTCGGAGAAGAAGCAGCCGGAGACGTCTCCTGCGGCGTACAGGCCCTCGATCACCTGGTTGTCGGCGGTGAGCACCTGCATGTCCTCGTTGATGCGCAGGCCGTCGGTGGTCGTGAGCAGCGAGCCGCCGAACCAGCAGCCGTAGAAGGGCGGCTCGACGATCTTCGAGAGGCGGTGCGGCTCCTTGCCGAAGTCGGTGTCGGTGCCCGATTCCACGAGCTCGTTGTAGTGCGCGATGGTATCCATGAGCTGCTGCTTGCTTTCGCCTTCGAAGCCGAGCACGTCGGCCAGCTCGTCGAGGGAGTCGGCCTTCTGCATGAGGCCCGTGCCGCCATCCATGGCGATGAAGTCGTCCAGCGGCATGCCCATCTGCATGAAGGCGGTGGTGTAGGCCGCGCAGCCCGTGGTGCCGAAGCGCAGGATGTCGTCTGCGGCGTTGCCGTCGAAGATCTGGCACCACACGCCGCCGGGCTGGTAGCTGGCGGCGTTGCACAGGGTGTCGTAGGGCAGTGACTCGTTGACGAAGCGCTCTCCCTTGCGGTTCACCTTCAGGAAGGGCTGACTGCCGATGTTCAGCTGGTAGTGCGTGCCGGGGAAGTGCTCGGTGCCGTCGGCATCCACCACATACCCGCAGTCGACGCCCGCCGGCACCGCGCCGCGGTCGAAGATCATCGGCGCGCCGTTCACGTCCTTCACACCGCCGGCCCACAGGCCCGCGCGCAGGCCGTAGCCGTCGCAGCGCAGCGAGTAGCTGGCCGCCGTGCAGCACGCCGGCACGAGCGGCAGGTTCGCGCGAATCATCTCGGGGTTCGCGGCATAACCACCCGTGGCAAGCAGGGTGCCCTTGGCGGCGTTCACGCGTACGAGACCCTCCGGCGTGCTGAACACGGCACCGGTGACGCGATTGCCCTCGTGGTCGAGCTTCACGAGGTCGTAGTTGTAGTCGATCTTATGCCCCGCCTCCTGAATATGCCATTCCAGGATGTCGTTGCGCATGGGGTACTCGTAGGTGGGGTTGAAGAAATGCTCGAGGGTGGCGGTAAAGTATGCGGTTCCACCTGCGGGGTGGTCGGCTTCCATGGGAGTGACGCTGAGCGTCTTGCCGTTGGCCTCCATGATGGGGGCGATCCATTCGATCATCTCGCGGCCCTCGTTGAGCCACATCTTGATGACCCGCTGGTCCACGCGGCCCGACGCGTAGCGCGTCAGCTCGTTCAGCAGCTTCATCGCATCGACCGGATCGGCTACCTCCAGGCTGTACTTCGTGTTGATGGCGCCCAGGTACTCGCGGGTGTCTCCGACGCTTTCGCCCTTCTCGGCCACGATGAAATCGAGGCCCAAGTCGCTGGCCGTGCCGGCGGCCATCATGCCCGCGTTGCCCGCGCCGATGATGAGGAAGTCGGTATCGCGGGTGGCGACGATGTCGGCGTCGGCCACTGCGGGTTCCTCGCCGAGCCAGTAGGTGTGCGCCTCGCGCGACGCGGCCTCGGGATGCGGGGCCTCCTGAGGCCGCGGCGCGCAGCCGGCCAGCGCGCTGGCCGCAAGCGCTCCGGCGCCGGCCAGCATGCCAGCCTGCAGAAAGCCGCGGCGGGAAAGTCCGGATGAGTCGATCATGGTCGGATCCTCCTTCTCGGGGATCGCCCGCATGGGACGAGCGATTCTGGGGTGGTTCTCTCTGCCGCCAACTCTAGAACGGCGTGGCTGAGACCGCCCCACATCGGCAGGGCGGTTTTTCTCAAAGCAGCTAAAAGCCCCAGGAAGAGGGCATCCCACATCCAGAATGTGGGGCGGCGACGCGGCGCGCCGTGGTAGGATTTTCCAGATAGCGAGGACGAGGAAGGGGACCCATGGAGGACGGAGTGCTGCAGCAAGGGTCGCAGCGGCGCGCGGGCACGGCGGGCGCTTCGGTGCGCGCGGGCGTGGCGCTCGCCGGCGCGCTGTTCAGCTTCCTCGCCACCAACGGGAGCGTTTACCCGGCCGTGGCCATGGTTGACCCTTGGGTGCGCGAAGGGGCAACGCTGTTCGGCGTGCTGGTGTTAGTCGCGCTCGTGGGGATAGTGCGCTATCGGCCGCGCTGGCTGCACGTGCGACTCTTCAGCGGGGTTGCCCTAGCATCGGTGGCGGGCTACCTGCTTCTGGCTGGCGCAGGGCTGGCTCTGCGCAGCCCCGGGCTCCTTCTGGCGGGGTCGTTGCTGGACTCTCTGGCCGAGGCCTGGTTGTTCGTGCTGGCCTACCTTGCCTTCGCCCAGCTGGAGGCGGCCCGGCGACCAGTGGTGGCTATGGGCGCGTGCCTGGCCGCGTACTTGCTGCAGCCGTGGGCGAACGTGCTTGCGCCGACGTACGCGGTCGCCGCGAACGCCCTGTGCTTCGTCGTTCTCTTCCTCTGTGTGCGTTCTTTGGTGGCGGCTCCCTTGCAGGAGGCCCAGCGTTCGGAGCCTCCCGCCGAGATGGCCGTGGCGAACCCCCAGTCGTTCCTTCCGTCTGGGCATCTGCTGTTCGTGACCATCTTCGTGTTCAGCATCGCCCAAGGTCTTGTGATTGCGCTGCCGGGCCCCTTCAACGAGGCACCGGCGCTTCCGGTGGCCTTTCTGCCGCTGGCGGTGATTCTCGTGGTGTATCTGGCGCGCCGTCGCATGCCCAACGCCGACGGGCTGTTCGCCCTGTGCGCACTGCTCATCATCGCGGGGATGTTCTTACAGTCAAGCGACCGCGTCGTGTCGGGCGGGGTGGTATCGGCGTCGAACACGCTCATCGAAGCGGGAGCTTCGTGTTTCAACTTGCTTCTGGTGCTGCTGGTGGGAAGCATCGCGGGGCGTAACCGGGCGACGGCGCTGCCCACGGCGGCGCTCGTGCTGGCGCTGTACTGGTCGGGGGTGCTGGTGGGCGCCATGCTCGGTAACGGCGCCATGGCCCTGTTCGGCTGGACCGAGCAGGCGCTGGTGTGGACGAGCTTCGCGAGCGCCATGGTATTCGTGACGTTTTGCTTCATCGTTTTGAAGAACGTGAGCTTCGCCGAGGCCATCGGGGCCATCCGGCCGCCGGAGCCTCTGCGGCCCCCGGCCGAGCTAGCGATGGCGACGCGCGGGGAAGAGCGTGCCGGCACCGACATCCGATGCGGTGAGGAGGGGTCTTTGGGGCGCGTCCCAAAGACGGCAGATCTGGCGGAAGGCATCGCGGTGGAGGGCATCTCGGCGGGAGGCACCGCGCTCGAAGACCGGTGCGCGGCCGTGGGCACCGACTACGGCCTCACCCCGCGCGAGGGGGAGGTGTTCGCGCTTCTGGCCCAGGGGCGCACGGTGGGCGTGATTCGCGAGAAGCTGGTCATTTCCCTGAACACGGCGCGCTTCCACACCAAGAACATCTACGCGAAGCTGGGCGTCCACTCCCAGCAGGAGCTTATCGATCTAGTGGAGAACTTTGAGGCCTGATAGCGGCGAGTGGAAATGCCGCCTGCCTTTCTTGTGGCGGCGATGCGGCGCCTTCAAGGAAGACCGGACCGATGAATGCAAGAAACCCCGCTGCGTTTCAAGGGCTTTCGCAGCGGGGTTCTCACCTCAGATTCCTTGTGGGAATGGCACAAGAGCAAATGTGATGGACGGTTGACGTCCAGATTCCTTAACGGATGATGATCGGCCAGTCCATGTCGGGCCTCCTTACCGGGGATTGCTTCGTTCGATGTCTATACTATACGGGCCTGTCTTGGAATTATCAATATCTAAAAAACTGATAATTAGAAAGACAAATATAGTTAATTAAATTGTCAGAAAGAGAAAATAGAATTCGCAGATAATGAGGTTATTAGTTGCAGATACTGATAATATAGAGCCCGACAGGTGAATCGTTCCAAAGGGGGGTCTTTGTGGACAAAAGACAGCGCAAGGGGTTTGTCGATGCAACGGTGGACTTCATGAGCCATCCGTGTTTTCGACAGCTACGCACAGCGGCTGATGTGGGCATTCTGCTGTTCGAGGACCTCTATCGGTTCGAAATGCCGAAGGGCTACACCAAAGAGGAGGTGTGGCGGGTGCTCACGGCGGTGCGCAAGCAGGCGGCGGTCATGATTCCCGACGACCCGGAGCGTGAGGCGGACATGTGGATGATCACGACGAGCGCCCTGTCCTTCGATTCCGAAACCGTGGAGCTGCGCACGCGGGTGGACTCTACGGTGCAGCGAGCACTGCGGGAGCTGCAGGGCTCACCCTATGTCACGCGCTTCATCGAGCGCACGCTCATTCACGGGCTGGAGGTGGAGGGCATCAGCGTTGACGAGGGGCGTATCCACGAGCTGTACACCGGCGCGGCGCCGACTGATTCCATCGACCGGCTGGTAACCAACTACTTCGAGCTTTCCAGCAATTGTGACCGCCTGGCCGCCCGCGAGGTAACCCACGGTATGATCGAGAACCTGTACTACGAGCTCATCGAGGGCGTGAACCTGGCCGATTTGCCGGCCCGCAAGCTGGTGCCGCTGGACCCGCGCCTGCCCCCGCCGGAGTCTCAGGTGCTCATGGACCTCGTCTGCCAGCGCGCCCGCGAAGCCGACGACGATATGCGCTTCGGGCCTGTGCTGCGTATCATCAATATCACCTGGTTCTTCCGCTACTTCGACGTGCTGCCCCACGTGAACGTGCTCGTGGGTCTGCTTCTGCGCAACATCATTGCCATCAAGTGGGGCTTTCCCGTGCTCTGCTGGTTGCCTGCGGCCTTCGATCCGAAAAGCGAGGACGCCGTGGCCACGCCGGCTCGCCAGCAGGCCATCTTCGAGCACTGGTCGCGCGACTTCGGTTTCGGGTTCGACTTCACGCCCTACTTCGAGCTGAACGTGAAGCTGTATCTGCAGGAGCTGGACAAGCTGTCGGTGTCCATCGATTACCTGGAGAAGCTCAACGAGAAGATCGGGCGCATTTTCGCCTCGCACATCAACCAGCGGCAGAAGTCCATCCTCTCGGCGCTCATCCGCGAGCCAGGCGCCATTCTGCGCATCGGGCCGCATCAGCGCGCCTTCCGCATCGCCTACGGTACGGCTCGGGCCGACTTTCTCAGCTTGGAGCGCGAGGGCTTTCTCGTGCGCGAGCAGGAGGGAAGGGCGTTCGTGTTTCGCGCCGACCCGCTTCTGCAGGAGAAGATCGTGCAGCTGGGCGCCGCTGCCGTAGAATCGGCCGAGGCGAGCCTGACCGGTGCAGGCGTTGTAGTATCCTAGCGGGAAAAGACCGATATGTCGGGCGCTTTGGTTTGGGCTGTAGGCCTTGAGCCGGGCGTCTTGCGAAGGGAAGGCGACAGAGCATGATCAACGAGACGATGTACGGGCTGGGCGACGAGCCGAGCGTTATTCGCGAGCTGTTCGCCTACGGGCTCGCGCGCAAGGCCGAGATTGGCGCGGAGAACGTGTACGACTACTCCATCGGCAATCCCTCGGTGCCGGCGCCGGCTCTGGTGAAAGAGACGCTACTGGAGATGCTGGAGACCGATCCGGTGGCGCTGCACGCCTATTCTCCCTCGGCGGGCCTTCCCGATGTGAGAGAGGCCATTGCCGCTTCCATCCGCGAGCGCTACGGCGTGCCGGCTACGGCGGGGCACGTGTACATGACTGCAGGCGCGGCGGCTGCCATCGCTATCTCTATCGCGGCGGTGAGCCATCGCGACGACGAGGTGGTTGTGGTGTCGCCCTATTTCCCGGAGTACCGCACCTGGATTGAGGCGGCAGGCTGCACCGTGGTGGAAGTGCCGGCGTGTCAGCCGAGCTTCCAGCCCGATGTGGAGGCTTTGGCTGCGGTCATCGGACCGAAGACGAGCGCGGTCATCATCAACTCGCCCAATAACCCGGTGGGCGCGGTGTATACCCGCGAGAGCCTTGAGGCGCTGGCGGCTATGCTGCGCGAGAAAGAGGTCGAGCTCGACCGTCCGCTGTATCTCATCAGCGACGAGCCCTATCGCGAGATCACCTACGGTGCCGAGGTGCCTTACGTGCCGTCCATCTACGGACGCACGATTGTGTGCTACTCCTATTCCAAGGCGCTGTCGCTTCCGGGCGAGCGCATCGGGTATGTGTACGTGTCCGATCTGGCCGATGATGGCGACGCGGTTTCCGTGGCCATTGCCGGTGCGGGCCGAGCGCTCGGCTATGTGTGCGCGCCGGTTATGCTGCAGCGCGTGGCGGCCCGCTGCGTGAACGAGCCGTCGGACGTGGCCGCCTATGCCGAGAACCGCCGCATTCTCACCGAGGGGCTGTCCGCTTTGGGCTATGAGTATGTGGAGCCCGACGGCGCCTTCTACCTGTGGGTGAAGGCTCTGGAAGACGACGCGAACGCGTTTTCCGAGCGTGCCAAACAGTTCGAGCTGCTCATCGTGCCCTCCGACAGCTTCGGCGTTGGCGGCTGGGTGCGTCTATCCTACTGCATCGCCCGCGACACCATCGAACGCTCCATGCCCGCGTTCGCGGCCTTGAAAGCGAGTTATGAGGGGTAGGGTAGCCGTTGAATCCGATTTGGTTCATGAGGCGTTCGGAGGCTTGAGCTCCGAACGCCTTTTTGCGTGGCTGCCCTTGTTGGCGTTAGCGCTTCCTTGGGTGCTTCGAGAGCCAGAGGCAGGCGGCGCTCGCGATGACGAGGGCGACGAGGGTGGCGACGCGGCCGAAGCTGGGGTCTTTGTAGCCGATGATGAAGACGCCCAGGCAGAAGGCGGCCATGACGGCGCAGAGGAGGGCGAGCCAGCGCAGGTAACGTTGTTTCTCTTCCACGGTTTGCCTACCTTCCGTAGCTGGCCAGGTATTCCAGGATCTCCTGGCGGGAGTGCATGCCGCATTTGCCGTAGATGCGCTTGATGTGGCTGTGGGCCGTGGCCGGGGTGATGGAGAGCTCCTTGGCCACCTTCTTTTGGGTGTAGCCGAGGGCGTAGTAGGTGAGCACGTCCACCTCGCGGTCGGAGAGCAGGAACTGCTCGCCCATGGCCCGTACGCGCCCGCGTAGCGAGTCGCTGATGATGCCCTCGGATCCGGTGGGGGCGTCGGGGGAGGCGGCGGGGGCGGACCGCGCCGTGCGGCCCGTCGGTCCCAGGGGCGAGGCCCCGATGGGGCGCGGCTCGGCTGCCGCGTCGGGAACGGTCCTCTGCGCGCCGCCGGTCTCGTTGTCGCCGGCGGGGGCGTCGGCTGCGCCGGCCGCACCGGTGCGGGCCGCGGCGCTGGTGGCGGGACGGGCGACGGGATGGTCGGGCGAGCAGCCCTCGGTGCAGCGCACGCAGCGCTGGGCCTGGGCTGCGGTCACGGCCTCGAAGGCGGCCTTCTGCACCGCGGCCACGGCTTCGGCCACCCGGGCCGCCTCGTGCTCGGCCGCATCGCGCGTGACGGCCTTGAGCGCGCTTTCCGCCTCGGCCAGGGCCTGCTGGGTGCGGGCCGTCTCGGACTCGGCGCGCTGCAGCTCGCCCTCCACCTGGGCTTCGCGCGCCTCGGCTTCCGTGGCCCCCTCCCTATGCTCGGCCAGGAGGAACTGCACGAGCACCACCTGGGCCGAGAGCAGCACCAGACCGCCCAGAAGGGAGGTAATGAGCAGGTCGTTTCCCGTGAGCGGATACACGAAGAGCAGCAGCATGCGCGCCACCGAGCGCGAGCCGAAGCAGATGACCCAGCCGCCCAGCGCGTAGAAGTAAGGGTCGCGCTGACCGAAGCTGGTGAAGGCGATGACGACGTACCAGCAGTAGGCGCAGATGACCACGTTCAACGTGTTCACGAGCACCGCCCCGATCTCCCAGTGGAAGGGGAAGGCACCGAACAGGATGAGGGAGCCGGCGGCCAGGGCCTCCATGGCGATGAAGATGCCCACGGTCATGACGCGCTCGCGTCGGCGCACGACGAGCGCGGCAAACAGGGCACACACGGCGATGGCGGCGAGGGTGTAGGCCGCCCGGGTCGCCGGGGTGAACGGAATGGGCAGGCCGTCGGGGTAGCCGCGCAGAAAGCCGTCCACGAAGCCGAGGAGCCCTATGCCGACGGTGCACGCCACAAGGAAGCGCCAGTCCTGCATGGAGCTGCGGGCGAAGGTGAAAAACGTGCGCGCTCGGCGGTGGAGCCGCTCGGCGGCCAGGCCGTCGCGCAGGGCGGCCGGCCCCAGCAACGCCAGCTGGGCCACGACGAGGACGGCCCCGATGATGTTCTGGGCCCGCGGCGGCAGGAACGACAGCAGGTAGACGATTGCCTCGCTGACGATGAAGACCCCAAAGACGAAGAGCGCGGCGGTCACCTCGTCGGTGCCGCGCAGGCAGCGCAGCCAGTAGAACATGCACAGCGAGAGGGCCAGCGTGCTGACGACGCTGAGGGCAAAGGCGGTACCTCCCAAGGCCGGGTCGGTGTCGTCGAGGACCGACAGCGCCATGGAGGAGGCGGCGGCCACGGTGACGCTGGCGATGAGGATCCACTGCACGGCCGTGTCGCTGAGCACGCGCCGCGATCGGGCGATGACAAGCAGGACCGCGGTGAACAGGGCGCAGGTGACGAGCATGGCGCCGTCGGTGAAGATGCCGTCGTCGGTGGCGGCGTAGCTGCCGTAGCAGGCCGCGATGAGGGCGACGCGGGCGCAGACCATGCCGGCGAGCATGGGCCAGAACGTCTTGAGACGCGCGGCCAGGCCGGCGATTACGGCTCCCATGTTCCCTCCCTCTCGTGGTGCGGCGCGCGCCGGCGCCGATTCCCCGTATCGTAACGCGCTTGGTATCCGCGCGGTGCAAAAGCATGACCTATTGACTCCATGATAACCCTTCCGCCCTTCTCGGGCGGGGCCGCAGCATCTTGTTACGTATCTGCAAAATGACATCGCCTGAAAGAGGGTAATCTGCGCGGGAGGGTCATGGTAGCCTAGGGGAAACTTCCAAAGAGGAGATGCGGGACGCCCCTGCGCAGGGCGACCTGCCGAAAACGAAGAGAGGTTCCCATGAGCGAACGCGATATCTACCACGAGCCGCCCACGCGCGTGCTGCTGCGGACGGCCGATGCATACCAGACCGAGTCGATGGACGAGGTGGAAGGGTATTCCGACAAGCTGCTGTCCATTGTGGCCGACTACCGCAACGGAGGGCGCCCCGAGGGGATGAACGCCCAGGCCATGGTGGGCAAGTCGAAGCGCGGGGAGGTGGCCTTCCGCCTGTTCGCCCGCGTGAACCCCGAGACGCGCGTGATAGAGGCGGCCGGCTTCAAGACGCGCGGCTGCCTGGCCATGACCGGCTGCGCGAGCGTCACCTGCTCGCTTATCGAGGGCCGCACATTGGAGGAGGCCCTGGCGCTCACGGCAGACGAGGTGCGCGCGGCCGTGGACGGCGTGCCCGCGGGCAAGGCGAACACGCTGACGTTTTCCGTGGAGGCCGTGCGCGCCCTGGTGGGCGACTTCCTCGTGCACGAGGGGGCCGACCTGGCCGCGCTCGACGAGGCGGTGCCGTGCAGCCCCTACGGGGTGGACTGCCTGATGTGCGAGCACTGCTCGCTGCGCGACACGCGCAACGACCTTCTGATGAAGTCGCTGGAAGACTAGAGGTTCAAATGCGGGGTGCCGCCCAAGGTGGGGCGCTTCGGCTGGAGGTGAGCGCTATGCGCGAGGAAGATGAGATTCGGGCGGCGGTGATCGCGCTCGCGGAGGCCCAGGAAGCCGGCGAGGACGTGTCGGGCGAGCTTCCCCATGGGGAGGTGGCGGTGGAGGCCGCCGCGCCCCTGTTCGATGCGGAGGCGTCTGAGGACGAGCAGCGCGATGCCGCTATCGCGTTGGTGATGGACGCCGTGCGCCAGGCCACGCGCGAGAGCCGCTTGGCGCGGCCGTGCGAGTGGGAGGATGCGGGCCTGGTGCCCCCGGCGATGACCGCCGAGGACCTGGAGATGGCGGTGTACGATGCCCTCATGGAGCACGGCGAGCCCGTGCCCGAGGGAGCCGCCGAAGCGGGGGAGGGCCCGGCGCAGACGGTCCGTCCTGCGAACAAGCACGTGCGCTCGGCCTTCTCGTCCTCCAACGGCCGCTGCGTCGGCGCCTCTCCCTTCAAGCACCAGGCTGCCCTCGCGAAAGAGGAACCAGCGAATGAGCTCGAATCCCTGGTTGATTTTTCAGCAACGGAAGAGCTCAGAGGGGGCACCGGGTGCCCTGACCGAGCGAGCTCCAGCAGCGAGCTCTCGAAAATGGAAGAGTCTAGCGGAGATGACGGGCGTTCCGACCGAGCGAGTTCCGCAGCGACTGGAACAGCCCAGTGGGCTGTTCCATCAAGCGAGGACTGTCTGAGCGAATCGGAATGCCCGTCACCTCCGCCCGAGGCGAGCGACGAGAGCGATTCCCTTCCCTACGACTGCAAGAACATCCGCCTGCTCATGGGCCGTGAGAGCTACTACCTCTACGACGCCTCCGCCATGACCGACGCCTATGCGCGCTGGTCGTTTCTGGCCGCCGAGGAGGATCCTGTGGCCACCTTCGTGGAGTGCGTGCGCGAGGAGTCGTCGGTGTACCCGCGGCCCATGGCCCGCACGAATTTGGCCAACGACCCCTTCCGCCTGAGCGCCGAGGCGGTGGAGGCCGCCTTCGCCGAGGCGCGCGCCCAGGGCCGCGCCGACGACATCGAGCGCACAGAGGCCTCCAACGGCGACGTGTACTTCTATTCCACCACGTACCTAAGCCCCGTGCGCGCTCGTTCCCTGGCCGAATGGGATGCCGTGGAGCGCCGCCGCAACGTGTAGGTGGAGATCCGTCGACTCGCGTTGCCCGCTCGAGATGGCACGGGCGGCGGAGGCGCTTTCGCTCGCGTGCCGTGATGTCCGAAACGAAGAAGGACCCCGCACCGGTTGGCGCGGGGTCCTTGCACGAAGGGGGAGCTCTTCGGAGCTCTCACGGGGAGGAGGGGCCCCGGGCGCGCGGTCCGGGGCCGGAGGGTGCTTCCTAGGCGTCGGGAAGCAGGCCGCGAGCAGCCAGGTCTTCCTTCACGTCGCCCATCTCGTAGTAGTCGAGGCACTCGGCGGTGGGGCATCCAAGCTCCGGATCCCAGCCGAAGCACTCGTACATCATGGTCAGGCCGGTCTGGAAGTCGTCCTTGTCCATCTTGATGGTTCCCTCGGTGAACACGGGGATGTCGGGGTCCTGGGTGAAGGGCCACTCAGTCACCACGTCGTGGATGCCGCGGAAGTCGTTGGTGCCCATGTTGCCGCTGGCGTCGGTCATGCCGCGGGCGGTGTTGGCACGCTGCAGGGTGGTGATCTTCGCGCCCATCTTGTACAGGTCCTCGGTGGTCACGTCCTCGCCGGTGACGGCCTTCATGAACTTGGCCTCCAAGTCCAGATCGCCGCGGTAGTCGCGGGCGGCCGTGGGGCTCATGGTCATGGGCCACACCCAGTTGCACAGCGTGAGCGAGTCGTGCAGCACGTCGGTGACCACCGACCACCAGGCGAAGTTGGCCTTGTACTCGTTCATGGGGGTGTAGTTCTTGTCCGGGTCGATGGCGCTCGCGTCGCCCCACACCTCGGCGGCGATCTGCTGCTTCAGCTCGAAGGGCAGACCGCACCCCTGGAAGTTCACGGCGGAGTGGATCATGTCGTCGCGGTTGAACACCATGTTGTATAGCAGGCCCACCTGCCCGAAGCACTCGTGGGCGTGGTGCACCGGCCAGCCGCGCGGGTTGATGATGCAGGAGGCCACGGTGTCGTTCCATACCTTGTCGTCCCAGCGGTCGGTCCACACCAAAGGACCGTAGCCCACGTAGGCCAGCTCCGAGTCGTTCTGGGCGATCTTGGTCAGCAGCTCGGCCATGATGGAGGGGTCGTTGTTCTGGAACTTGGTCCAGTCGAAGGCGGCGTACTCCTCGGCGGGCAGCACGCGCTCGAACACGCCGGCGGCGTAGCAGTGGGCGATGTCGCGGTAGATCTGGCCGTAGTTGCACCACAGGCCCAAGTCGTCCATCACCGAGCCGGTCACCTGGTCCCACACGAGGGCGTCCTCGCTAGCGGCCTTAACCGGGGTCTTGTCGCCCAGGATGCCGATCATGTAGTTGGTGAACGGGAAGTTCGGCACGCAGGTGTTGCCGGTGATCTCGTAGCCGCCGTTGGCCGCGCTTGCCGGCACGCGCATGTCGGAGTAGCAGTGGATGGGGCAGCTGTGGCAGCCGTCCATCTTAATGGTGTACTTCTCGGCCTCGGGGCCCTCGTCCTTGAAGGACTTCATGCAGCGGTAGCCCACGGTGTTGATCTCGCCGGGCTTCGGCTCGCCGGTCTCGATGGGACCGCCCTCGGCGAGCGCCCAGGTGAGGCCCTTCTGCGCGGTCCAACGGGAGCCCTTGTCGAAGTACTCGGCCCATTCCTGCTGGGTGGAGGGCACCACGTGGTTGTTGTTGGAGCCCACGATCTCGCGCAGCATGTAGTCGGACAGGTCGGCCACGGCCTGCGGGTCGGCCACGTAGATGGGCTGGGTGCCGCGCACCACGAGCGCCTTCAGCTTCTTGGAGCCGAAGACCGCGGCGGTGCCGGCGCCGGCGGAATGGTTGCGGGAGTTGATGATGCAGGCGTAGGGCAGCAGGTTCTCGCCGGCGGGTCCGATGGTGGCCACGCAAAAGTCGGTGCCCTCGCGGCGCGAGAGCGCCTCGGTGGTGGCGCGGGTGCCCAGGCCCCAGTACTTGTCGGCGGGCTTGATCTGCACGTCGTCATCGTCGATCATAAGATAGACGGGCGTATCGGAGGCGCCCTCGATGATGATGGCGTCCCAGCCGGCCTTCTTGATGGCGGCGCCGATCATGCCGCCGGTGTGCGCGTCCACCACCTGATGGTCTTTGGTGTAAGTGGAAAGCGACGCGATGGTGGTGCGTCCGGCCAGGGGCACGCCGGTGGCCGTCAGCGGGCCCACGGCGAAGACGACCTTGTTCTCGGGCGAGAGCGGATCGGTGCCCGGGGCAACCTCGTCGTACATGATTTTGTTGGCGATGCCCATGCCGCCCAGATACTCTTTATACGGGTCGGTCGGGGTTACCGAGACGGTTCCGTCGGTCAGGTTGACGCGGAGGATCTTGCCGGTCCAGCCGTAGGACTTGCCCCGATCCAGTTTTGAATCAGCCATGATGAAGCTCCAAATCTCTTCGTGTACTCGTGTTGCGCGGCACTTGTCGGCGATCTGGAGTAATCGTCGCTGACCAGTATATATATGAGTGGCAAGGTCCCCTTCCCCTCAATGAGGGGATATTTTTCAACAGGCGGGCAACGCGGCGGCCACAGGCGTTCAAACGGAAATCAAACATTCGGTAATTCCTCCGAAAGAGGGCACACAGACCCTCCATCCATGACTATGATGCCCCTTGTTGCGTGGCGTCGCGATCTTGAGTTCTCTCTGAGACAAGCATCAGTTACAAGGGGGAGTTCAAATGTCAGACACCCAGAAAAACGAAACTGTGGTCACCGAGCAGCCTCCCGCTGCGACCACCCCTGCTGCCGACGGCGCTGCGCCGTCCGATAAGAAGCAGCCCTTTTTCACCCGACGCACCGTGCTGGCCATGACTGGCTGCGGCGTTGCCGGCCTTGTGGTCGGCGGCGTGCTCGCCTCGTGGGGCGTGACGACCCAATCCATCGCCTCCGGCCGCATCGAGCTGCGCACCACTCCCGCGAAAATGATCGTCACCGACCGCGCCCGCTGCTCCGGCTGCCAGCGCTGCGAGATGATGTGCACCCTGAAGAACGACGGCGCGGCCCAGCAGTCCATTGCCCGCGTCCGCGTGTGGGACAACTACAACTTCGGATCCGGCGTGGACACCAACGACGGCATCTTCGGCAACTGCCAGTTCACTGTGCAGTCCTGCAAGCAGTGCGCCGATCCGCAGTGCGCGAAGTACTGCCCGGTGCACGCCATCTCCGCCGACGAGGAGACCGGCGCCCGCGTGGTGGACGAGGAGGTCTGCATCGGCTGCGGCATGTGCACGGCCGCCTGCCCGTGGGGCATGCCCCAGGTGAACGCCCAGACGGGCACCTCCACGAAGTGCATCTCCTGCGGCCGCTGCGCCGAGCAGTGCCCCAACGGCGCCATCAAGTTCATCGATTGGGAAGACATCGCGCAGAAGGCCATCGACGAGGGCGTTGTCTCCACGACCACCATCGTGGAGGCCTAAGGGCCTTGCTGCCCCGCTTTCTCGTTTTCGCCTTCGATTGAGAGGATAGAGCAATGACTCAGCCAATAACCAGGCGGACCTTCGTGGCCGCCAGTGCTGCGGGAGTCGCCTTGGCGGCATCCGGCGCGGCGCTGACGGGCTGCGCGGGAAGCCCTGCGGTTGACACAGCCCATGCGGCCGAAGTGGTCAACACGCAGTGCACCGCCTGTCCCAAACAGTGCAGCTATGCTGCCTACACGGTCGATGGCTCCATCGACAAGGTCGTGGGAAACGCGACCGACCCCCATGCAGCGGGAACGCTGTGCGCCCGCGGCTACGGCATGGCCACCGCGGCCACGTCCGCCGATCGCATCACGAGCCCGCTTCGCCGCACCGACAGCGGCACCTTCGAGGCTATCCCGTGGGATGAGGCCCTGAATGAAATCGGACGGGGGCTCGCCGACATTCGGGCGGACAAGGGCGGTACGGCCCTTGCGGCCATCACCGACGGCACGTCCACGGCCGATTGGTACATGCGCCGGCTTATGAGCGCTCTCGGCAGCCCCAACACCTACGTGAACGCCACCACCGCATCGGCGTCGGTGGCCTCGGGCCTGGCCCAGGCCACGGGTTTCACGGCCTTCGAAGTTGACTATGCCCGCACCAAGATGGTGGTCATTTTGGGCGCGAGCACCGTGGAGGTGCCCGATCCCGGCACCGTGGCCGCCCTGGAGGAGGCCCGCGCTGCCGGAGCCCGCATTGTCATGGTGGACTCCCGCATGCCCGCCGCCGCGAGCCTGGCCACCGAGTGGCTGCCCGTGCGCTCTGGCACCGATTTGGCCCTGGTGCTCGCTCTGGCCCGCGGCATCATCGAGCGCGGTGCGGCTGCAGGTGCCGAGGCCTCCATGGCCGGTCTGGACGAGTGGAAGACGGCCCTTGCCGACTACACCCCCGCCTGGGCGGCGGCGGTGACGGGCCTGGGCGCCGACGTCATAGAGACGCTGGCCGGCGATATGGCCCAGGCGGCGCCTCAAGCCTGCATCGACCTGTCGTGGATGGCGCTGTTCGGCGGCTCCTACGGCAACACCGGCGAGCTGGCCCGCGCCGTGGCGCTGACCAACACGCTGCTCGGCTGCTGGAATATTCCCGGCGGTGCCTACCTGGCCGCGCCTGTAAAGGAGTGGGCCGAGGTGTCCGTGGCCCCGCTGCCCGTGGAGGCGGCGGACGTGACGGCCGAGACCTACCCGCTCGCGCAGGGCGGCTCGCCGGCCTATGCGCTGCGGCTTGCCAGCGAGGGCGGCATCTCCGGCCTCATTCTGGTGGACGCCAACGTGGAGGCCGAGTATCCCGATCCGGACTACGTGCGTAAGGCCGTGGAGAGCTGTCCGCTCACGGTGGCCATCACGCCCGAGATGACGGAGACGGCCCGTAGCTGCCGGTACGTGCTGCCCGAGAAGGTATGGGCGGAAAGCGCCCAGCTTCCCACCGTGACCGGCGCCGTGAGCCCGGTGCTGAACGTGTCCTCGCAGGTGATCGAGCCTGCGGTGGAAGACGCCCGCTCCGTGGCCGAGATCGCCTGCGGGCTCGGCCAGGCGGCCGATGTGGCCGATGCCTTCGACTTCGACGTGGCCACAGCGGCCGCCGAGATGTGCGAGGCCTGCGGATGCTCCTACGAGGGAGCCGCGGCTGTGGGTACCACCTCCCTTGAGCCGATGGCCGCCGAGGCCATCGTGTGGCCCACGGCGTCGGGCCAGGTGGAATGCGCGAGCGCTGCCTGTGCCGCAGCCGGCTACACTCCCACCCCCACCTGGGTGGAGCCCACGGTGACCCCGGACGCCCTAGGATTCGGCTACTACCGCCTGACCACGGGCAACCAGGCTGTGCAGGCCGCGACCAGGACCGTAAACGCGGCGCCTCTGGCCGCTATTGCCGAGCAGTACGGCCTTGACAGCCTGTGGATGAACGCCGAGGCTGCCGAGGAGGCCGGCGTGGCCGAGGGCGACAAGGTGATTATCGAGAACGAGTACGCCTCCGCGCCGGTGCGGGTGCACGTGACCGAGCTCATCGAGCCCGCGACGCTGTACCTGGCCGCCCACTACGGCGTGGAAGACGGCGAGCAAACCCAAGCCGACGGCCTCGGCGTGCGCCAGGCGCGCTTCGTGGCCTTCGGACTTGAGCCGGGCTATGGCGCACCGCTTCTGCAGGAGACCATGGTGAAGGTCGGAAAGGCTGGTGCATGATGACACGCTACGGAATGCTCATCGACACGACCAAGTGCGTTGGCTGCTACGCTTGCCGCACGGCGTGCCAGAGGCAGAACAACCTGGAGCCCGACGAGGACTTCATCCGCTACGAGCGGGCTGAGACGGGAGCCTACCCGAACGTGCGCGTGGAGACCGTGCCGTTGCAGTGCATGCACTGCGAGGACGCCCCCTGCGCGAGCGTGTGCCCCACGGGTGCGGCTCATGTGGGCGCTGACGGCATCGTGGCGGTGGACCAGGGCCGCTGCATCGGCTGCTTGTACTGCATGAGCGCCTGCCCCTATCAGGTGCGCGTGCGCAACTCCAAGACCGGTGCCGTGGACAAGTGCCGCTTCTGCGCGGTGCAGACGGAAAACGGCGGCACCACGTGCACCTGCGTGGACGCCTGTCCCACCCATGCCCGCATCTTCGGTGACCTGGACGACCCCGACTCCGAGGTGTCGCGCGCCATCGTGGAGAAGCATGCCAAGCCCATCGCCGGCGATCTGACCCGCGCCAAAGTCTATTACGTGAGGTGATTGAGATGACCTACGAACCTATTTGGGGAGCCATCATCGCATGGTATCTCTTCCTCGCCGGCTTGGGCGGCGGCGCCTTCGTCACGGCGGTGTTCATCCGCTTCCGCCATCCCGGCTGCACGCGCCTCGTGCGCATCGGACGCATCATCGCGCCGGTCGTGGTGATCATCGGGCTCTGCCTGCTCATGTTCGACGCGGCCGCCGGCTTCGCGCACCCCTTGCGCTTCGCGCTTCTGCTGACCAACTTTGGGTCGGTCATGACCTGGGGCGTGGTGTTCTTGGCGGTGTTCGTGGTGGCGGCTCTCGTGGTGCTCGTGCTCGACCTCCTGAAGAAGGCCGTGCCCGAGTGGCTCGACATCGTCGGCATGGTCATGGGCCTGTGCGTGGCCGTGTACACCGGCTGCCTGCTTGGCGTGTGCCAGGGCTTTCCGCTGTGGAACACAGCACTTCTGCCCATCCTGTTTTTGGTGTCGGCGGTGTCCACCGGCATGGCGGCCGTGCTGCTGGTCGGTGCGTTTGCCGCTCCAGCGGAGTTCAACGAGGTGGTGGTGCTGAAGAAGTTCCACTTCTGGCTGCCCGTGGTGGAGCTGGTGCTGGTGGCGGCGCTGCTGTTCGTCACCTCGGCCAACCCGAGTCCGGCCGGTTGGGAGAGCGTGGCCGCCCTTATCATGGGCAACTGGGCTCCATGCTTCTGGCTGCTGTTCATCGCGATCGGCCTGGTGCTGCCCACGGTGCTGGAATGCTGGATGCTGTGGATTGCCAGCCACGAGCTGGAGTGCTCGCGCACCGGCCAGATGGTGAGCGCCCTGTCGGATGCGGGCGTGCTCATCGGCGGCTTCGTGCTGCGCCTCATGATCGTGAGCGCCGCTGTGCCCATCACCATCGTTCAGCCCTGGATGTTGTAGCGCTCAACGAGCCACTCCTCGAAGCAGAGGCCGCTTTCCGTAATGTCGGAGGCGGCCTCGCGGCCGACGTAGCGGTAGTGCCAGGGTTCGTAGCCGATGCCCGTGACGGCGCTCTTGTCGGTGGGGTAGCGCAGGATGAAGCCGTACTCGGCGCAGTGGGCGATGAGCCACTGCTGGGCGGCCGTGGTCTCTTGGCCCTCGTCGAGCTCGGAATAGTCGGCATCGACGATATCGACGGCAAGGCCGGCTTGATGCTCGCTGGCGCCGGGCGGGGCGACCCAGAACGCGGCGGCCTCTTCGGCGGCGGCGCCTTCTAGCCCCTCCTCCTCTTCGACGCGCTCTACGCGGCTGTCGAAGAGGCTTTGCTGGTAGTCGTTGGTGCGGTAGGACGAGCAGATGACGGGGTGGGCGCCATCTGCCTCGGCGGCGTCGAGCATGGCGGCGAGGTCGTCGACAATACGTGCGTCTACGGCTGCCCCTCGGCCCTCTTCGACCCAGCTGGCCTCGGGCGGCTCCGCGAGGCTTTCGGGGAGAAAGCCCTCCGGCAGGGGGTGCTCGCGGTTGATAAGGCGGAGGTTCCAGGGAAGGTCGTCAAGAGATTGGGGTGGTGTCGTAGGCTCGGCCCCGAGACTGCTCTGGATGTTGGCGGCCGATTCTGCCGGCTTCGACAGGGCATCGGCCCAGGATGCTTGGTTCGCCTGAGCATGGGCCTGGGGTTCAGATGCCGCGAGGGAGAGGCCGTCGCCGACGACGAGAACGGCCGCCGCGCCGCCGAGCAGCGCGATGAATTCGCGCCGAGCGAGCATGGGCGGGATGTTCGCCATCGGGTGCCTCCTTCCTTTTGGGCTGTTGTGCGGCGCCGCCGAGCGGTCGCATGGTTGCGCTCGGGCGGTCCGCGTGGCTTGCGGGGCTCTTATGGTAGCGCGGTTGCGGCGGACGCGTGACGCGGCGCGACAAAAGACGCACACCTTACGCTTTCTTAACCGGCGTCCTTAAGGTTTCGTAAGCCCGATTCGGCCGGACGGTATAATGGCGGCTATGGCGAAGAAAGACAAACAGGCAGAGAAGATCGCGAAGACCGAGAAGCTCGAGGAGCTCGAGGAGACGGCGGCGGCGCACGCCGCGAAAAGCGATGCGCCGGCCATTCGGCTTTCGGGCACTCACCGCTACGACTTCGGCGTGGTGTCGGCGGCTACTCACAAGTCGATGCAGGGAAACAAGCGGCGCGACACGAAGCCGGAGATGCTGGTGCGTCGTATGCTGCGCGAGATGGGCTATACGGGCTATCGATGCGATTGGAAGAAGGCTCCCGGCCGGCCGGACGTGGCCTTTGTGGGTCGCAAGAAGGCGATTTTCGTTATGGGCTGCTTTTGGCACCGGTGCCCTGCGTGCAACCTGTCGGTGCCCAAGAAAAACGTGGAATACTGGGAGAAGAAGTTCGCCCGCAACATCGAACGCGACGAGCGCAACAGGGCAGCTTTGGAAGAAGCCGGCTGGGACGTGCTCATGCTGTGGGAGCATCAGCTCAAGAAAAAAGAGCTTCCCGCCACCCGCCGTCTTCTCTACGATTTCGTTCGCCGTAATGGCGAGGCCGACTACGACGAAGCCTTTCCCGACCAGGGATAACGGAGTAAGCGGGGAGTAGCACGGAGTAAGAACGGAGTAAGAACGGAGTAAGAACGGAGTAAGAACGGAGTAACGACTTCTCCGAAGGGTGATGGGTTCTTGCTTGAGGGGAAGATTAAGCTCCTGCTACGAGGCGGCGTATGCCGGCCATGCTCGAGATTTCGTCGAGGATGGCAATCAGCTCAGGGGCTTGGTAGAAATCGCCGCGTCGCATGTTGCCAAGGGGCTTCAATATGCCGTACTCGCATGCTCTGTTGATGATGGACGTTGCCGCCCTGCGGGTTATCTCAAGCTCGTTTGCCACGTAGTCGGAATTAACGACGGGCTGCTCTACAAGCAGCGCAGGTAGGCCGAAGATGCGAGACCCCGTGCGCTCTTGCATGCGTGCCCTCCAGTCTCCCACAAGCTCTGCGATAGTTTGCGATGTTTTTTGTCCGACGACCATGGCCAAGTCGATTGCGTCGCAAACCTGCTCGACAATGAGCATCGGATCGCCCTGCTGATAGCTTGAGAGCGCGCTCATGTAGTCGTCGATATCGTGCAGCAAACCGGCCGAGATGGGCACGGTCGCATGGAGGAGGACGCCGTCGCTGCGCAGCATGCGGTGAAGAAGCGTTCGGCCCGTGCGTCCGTTCCCATCGAGAAAGGGATGTATAGTTTCGAACTGGGCATGGGCAAGGGCGGCTTTGGCGATGGGGTCTACCTCTTCTGTCTGCGCGAAGGCGCAAAGATCGTTCAGACAGGCATCGACACGGCCAGGCACGGGCGGCACAAACAGTGCGCCGTGGGGACTGTAGGGGGTACCGCCGACCCACACCTGTTCATCGCGCAGTTTTCCCGCGAAATCGAGAGCAGTCTTCTTGAGCAGCTGGCGGTGAATCTGCTGAATGCCGTCGGCTGTGAGGGCATCTTCGAGATTGAGCGCGCATCGCATGGCATCGATGTTCCCCGCAATGACGAGAGCGTTCGACGGTGCGGAGGGCGAGAGCTCCGCCAGCGCTATATTGCGCGCGCTGGAGGTAAGGTTTTCGATTTGGGAGCTTGCCGCCGATTCGCTGCGCAGCAAGAGACTGGGGAGATTGAAGGGCAGCGAATTTTGATGCTCGTCGAATCGGGCGAGGCGCATCCGGGCGTCGGCGAGGCGCTCGGTGAGTTCGGCCGAGAGTTGGGGGCGCGCATGGCGGATCTCGGCCGGGATGGCCGCCTGGTAAGTGGAAGTAATCTTCCTGCGCCGGGATTTCGGAATGAGATAGGCATCCTCGTCGCGTAGGTGCCATGGAACCTCTTCAGTGGTTATGGCCGGCCAGTCGCTCACGAGGCATCCTTTCATACGATTTCGCTTCTCCACTATACAATTAGCGGAAGCGAAATGCAATTCGCTTCCGCTAATTGGAATTCAAGGAAGTGAATTTGCTTTATCGGCGTGATTGAGCGGCTAAGCTGGCGCGTCTGCCGCTCAAGCAAAGGCGTTCTTTTCGGCGCCACCCCTTTCTATCTGCTATACTGCTAGCAAGAGAAAGGAGCAGTTGTGCCGAATGTTCAGATGAACTTTCGAATTGATGCCGAACTTAAGCGCCGCGGCGATGAGCGCTTCGCCCGCTTCGGGTGCACGCCGTCGGTGGCCCTGCGGCGACTTTACGAGTGCGCCGCTCGCTATGATGACGAGTCGGAGGAGCAACTTCGGCACCTCTTGGAAGCGGAAGAGGCCGCGGTTCAAGACGAGGGCGAGAAGCGTGTCCGGGCCGTCGAGGATTTCTTGGCATCACTTCAGGCCCAGCGGGAGGCGCTGGGGGTTCCTCCTGATCCTTCGCGGGTGCTCGCCGATGAGGATTTAGAAGAGCTTCTCTACGACGCGAAGATTGAGAAAATGGTCGAGAGGGGGCTTTGGTGATAACGGGCGAGAACGCTATTGTCGTGGATAAGAACATCTGGCTCGATTTCTATCTTAAAGAACGTCCCCTCCACGAAGAGGCGGCGCGTTTCGTTCGTGCTGCGGAGAAGTACAAAGCCAATCTGGGAACGCCGGCAGATGCCGTCAACGAGGTTTTCTACATAGTGGGGAAGTACCTGAAGCAAAAGGTGCGCGAAACCGGAGGCGCGGTTGACGTGTGCACGGCGCGCGGCATAAACGACTTCGCTTGGAGCTGCGTCGATCACATGACCGATTTGGCGGTTTCAATTCCCCTGGACGATCGCACGGCGTGGTTGGCCCGGCACTATCGCGACATCACCTCCGACTACGAGGATGGCTCGGTGCTCGCCGCCTGCGAGTTGTGCAAAGCGCGTTACTTGGTGACCCACGACAAGGAGCTCGCCAAGCGCGCCAACATCGCCACCAAGACTGCCGCTGAAATGGCCGACCTCATCTCCTGCGCTCACCGAGCTTGATGGTAACGTTGCTCACGCTAGATTGACGGCGGCTAGAGGTGTAAGCTGTCTTGATTGCGACAGGTCTTTAAGCCTCACAGGTAAGTCATAAACAGGCTTAGTGCGCTAGATATGCGACATTAAGGTCAATTGCCCATCGATTAGTTTTGAGCCAAAACAAGACGCAGCTGTCTCTCTGGGGAGGGAAAAGAGAGGCAGCTGCGTTTAAAAAAGAGGGGTGCGAGTCTACTCTGCCATACCGGCAATGCGACCGAAGATCATGACGTCGGCTACGGAGTTACCGCCCATGCGGTTGGTTCCCATGACGCCGCCCGAGCACTCGCCCGCGGCATAGAGTCCGGGGATGACATTGCCGCTCTTGTCCAGGACTTGGGCTTGCGGATTGATTTCGATGCCGCCGTTGGTGTAGTGGATGGCGATGGTAAGTTTGGAAGCGTAGAACGGGGGCTGGTCGATCTTTGAGCGTTCTTTCATATCGACGAGCTGGAAGGCGGTGTCTTCGCCGACTTCGATCATGGCGTTGTACTCTTCTATGGTCGCGGTGAGCCCCGCAGCGTCGCAGCCAACCAACTCTGCTAGCTCCTCAAGGGTGTCGGCCTTGAATCCCTTGCCGCGCTCGATGCACTCGCCGATGGTCACGCCAAAGCCCGTAACGGTGTCCATAGTCGGCCAGTCTTTCGAATCGCTAATCGTGAACATGAGGTGGTCGGTTTGCTGGGAGAGTCCGGCGACCGAGTCATCGCGGGGCATCTCCTCGTTCATAAAGCGCTTGCCCTCCTTGTTTACGAAGATGCTGTTGGGGCTTTCGAGGTCCCAGTCTACCTGGCCCGTCGCCGGATCCGCGAAGTGAACCGCTTGGATTGAATCCATGTTAATCAGATTCGCGCCTGCTGCCTCGGCGATGGCGAAACACTCACCCGTTGCATTCACGGGGTTGGTGGAAAGCGTGATGTCGTCATAGCGAGGGTCGAGCTCTTTAACCATCTCGAGGTTATGACCGAGGCCGCCCGTGGCCATGATGACGCCCTTAGATGCATTGACGGTGAGGATGCCACCGCCCTCTTTCTCAGCGATGATGCCGGCAGCGCGGTCGCCATCCATGATGATTTCAGTGAGGGTCGACTCCATGCAGCAGGGGATGCCGTATTCCTCAACCTTTTTGACAAAGGGATTGATGAATCCGAGGCCGTTGGGGAGTTCAGGCATGTGGCCCCAGCTCCCTTGGAGGTCCTTGTAGAAAATCACTCCAATTTCGTCGACGAGCCACTGGGTGGTAGGCCAGGACTGCTCAGCGAATACCTGGATGACGTCTTTCTTTCCGGCTTCGTTGCCGCCCTCCCAGGTCCAGTCGATGAAGTCCTGGACGGTAGCGTCCTCGTATTTCGTGCCCTTGGTGCGAATGGGGTCGTAGGAGTTCATAAGCGCTCCGCAAACAAGGGTGTTGCCGCCCAAGCGGGGCATCTTCTCCACGATTACGACTTGCTTGCCGCGCTCAGCCAGAGTGACTGCCGCGCTGAGACCGGCACCGCCAGAGCCCACAACTACGAATTCGGTGTCGATGGTCTCGTCTTCGGCGTCGTGCGAGCGGGTGATGGCTTGGCTGTATTCGCTCGTGTCTACTCCGGCCTGCTCCAGCGCGTCTTTGACGGCGTTCTTAAGCGCCATACTGCTCATGGTGGCACCCGATACTGTGTCAACCTCGTAGCTTTGGTTGACAATCATCTCCTGGGGCATGAGTCTGAACGTAAGATCGGTAAGGCCCGGGGTTTCGTTGTTGAACAGCGGACGCACGTCGGCGATCTGTCCGTTGGCCAGCGTCACTTCGACGCGGACTTCGCCGCCCATGCCGTCGGCTTTTCCTACAAAGGTGCCGCTGGCGGTAGATGTCTTTGCCAGTGCAGGCGTATCTTCTGTGCTGCCCTTGGTTGTTGGTGCGCAGCCAGCGAGGGCTCCGCCAGTCATGGCGGCGATGCCTGCCATGGCCGCGCCCTTCAAGAAAGATTTGCGCGATAAGGTGATGTCAATCTCATTGGTCATGGGTGTTCCTTTCGGTCCTCCTCCGCCACTCCTCGGCGGCTTCGAAACGGAGTTTCAAGGTTGCACCCAGTAACAGGTCAACAGTTATTTTCGATTATTTTTCTTTTTCGAGAACGGGCACGCGGACGGCGTGAATGATAGATGGAACCTGATCATAGTACCCAATTTCATCGGCCACAAGATAGGGGGCGCTAACAGGGCGTTGCGTGAGGTAGGCGCTCAGACTATCGGTTGGCTCTTCGGGACAGAATCCGTGATAGAGGAAATTTGCGTACGTACCCCGAGGCAAATGGAGGATTTCGTCAGACTCTTCGAGCATGGTGTCCAGTTCCACGAACTGCTTTCGAATTACGAGGTCTCCATGTTGTGCGGCATCTGTATCAAGAAGGAAGCCGTAATACTCTGTAAGGTAGTCCTGATATTTACGACGGCCTCTCCTCATGCGGATGCTTGTCTCCTCAAAAGGGACGTTGGGGTCATGGTCGACGACGTATATGCATCGGTCGGGCAATGTGTCGTAGTAGGGCCTGCCGTTGATAGCGCCCTTCTGCAGAACCGAGATGTTCTTCCTCATGCGGGCAATTTCGAGAAGTCGTCGATCAAGTTCTTCGCGGGCAATTACGGTGGTGCGTTCGAGGTCATTAAGGGTTTGCTCAAGATCGCTAAAGTCTTTTCGCCCAATTTGGTCATCGGTGAAATAAATTGTTCGATAGTCAGAAAGCGGCAAGCCAAGGCTTTTTGCCAGCTTGAACATCTCAATCTGGTAAAACTGGTTAATCGTGTAATAGCGGTATTGGTTGTCCGGATCGCGGTAAAAGGGCTCGATGAGGCCGACGCGATCGTAATAGCGCAAGCTCTGACTATTTATCCCTAAGATTTGCGCCGTCTCCTTTACCGAGTACTTTCGGCTGTCGTCATAGAGTGGCATCGTCGCTCCTTTCGCGGAACGGTCGCGGGGTGTAGAGGTAACTATACCTCTATTAGGAAGGTCGGTCTTTAGGTGGAAGTGTTGCAAGTATACAGGCGGCGGCAATGACTCCATAGCTCATTAAGGCAACGATGCCTGTTGTTTCTTGCAGAAGAGCTCCGCTGGCGAGTGGGGTGAAGATTACTTCGGTGTTGCTCAGTACTGAAGAGGCGATTGCGCCCGTTTTTCGTGTGCCGTAGACGAAGAGCGACATGGCGGCGGCAGTGCTGAGCAGAGCGGCCAACGAAGCCCAGATGAGGGCCTGGGGGCTCAAGTCGAGGGGAGTGTCGTGGTTAATGGCGCCGACGACGAGGCTCGTGCAGCAGGATGTGGCGCACACGTAGAACGTGAGAACGAGCGCATCGACGGTTCCGAGCTTAGGAGATGCGACGGCTAATGTGTACGCTGCCGAGAGGATGGCGGCTCCTAGAGCGAGCAAAACACCTGAAGTGGGCAGGCCGCCGCTAAATGAAGCCGAAAGAGCCAAACATCCGATAGCCGCAAGCGCTCCGGCGCATGTCGTGCACCTGTCTAGCGACTGCTTGTGTCCTGCCACCGCGCAAGTTAGCACAAAGATAGGCGAGAGATGGAACAGCGCATTAACAGGCCCCGCCTCCATCTCGCTGCAAGCTAAGTTGAAGCACAGCGACATTGCCGAGTACGCTGTGCATGCAAGAGCAACGGGGCCGAGTGCGGCGCGGTGTGGTAAGAGGCTTCTTCCAGTTAGGAGGCAGAGCGCCGCCATAGCGAGGCTCGCCATTGCCGTTCGGGCGGCCATCAAGCAATAGGGGTTGGCGCCGGCCGCATAAGCAAGCCTTAGGAAAACCGGTAAAAGCGCAAACAGGAAAGCTGATCCAAGAACAGCTGATGCCCCTTTTGCCATGCGATATCCTCCCTCTTCTTTCTTTATGCAATCCTAAACCTTGCACTTGCTGCAACGTCAAGAGTTCTGATAGAGCCTCAAGATCGCGCGATACGCTGCTTCTCCTTCACGGGTCTTAAAAGGGCAACGGGTTGGCTTCGGGCTGGTTTCTCTTTTGCGAGTGGTCGGTAGGGCTTGGTCGTTGTTGCGTATGCTGCTGCGTGCATTAAATTGGTTTCATTGACGGAAGAAGGTCGTTATGACGAAGTCCACGGAGTTGCTCGCCGAATTGAAGCGGGCCGCCAATTACAGCAAGCTGGCAATGCACAACGAGGGGCCGCGCTCCTTCAAGAAAGGGCAGGGCGCGCTGCTTAAGGTGGTGTACAAGTTCGGCGATGCGAAGAAGGGCCTTTCGGCTAAGAAGCTCGCCCATGCGCTGGGCTGGCATGGGCGCGAAACCATGATGGTGGCCAAGAAGGCCGCTGACAGCGGCTACGTGACCATTGCGCGCAAGCCGTCTGGCAAGCACGTGGTGAAGATTACCGATGAGGGCGCGCGCATCATGGAAAAGCGCATGGCCGCCGAGGATCGCGCTGCCGATGCTGTGTTCGATTACCTGACCGACGACGAGAAGGACCAGTTGGCCGCTTTGTGCGCCAAGGTTATCGATTGCTGCGAGGATATGGGCATCGATTACGCGGAGATTGAGAAGCGCCCCAAAAGTGGCTGCGGATGCGGTGGGCGCGGACATCATCGCGGACACCGTTTTGGACACCATCATCCGCGCGCTCAGGAGCAGCACATCCACGTGTACCATCACGGGATTTCAGGCGACGCGAGTGCTGTCTTGGAGGGCAAGGCCGATAAAGGAGAAGCCGAAGAGCCCGAGGTGTAGCCTAGTGCTCACTGCGGCGCGCTAGCCGATGACGTCGCCGGTGACGGAGAACGTGACGACTTCGAAGGGAATGTCTTTGCCGGAGCGGGCGTGGGCCTCGGCGGCGGCGCGCTCAAGGCCTCCGCAGCAGGGCACCTCCATGCGGGCTACCGTGACTGAGGTGATGTCGTTGGCCGCGATGATGGTGGCAAGCTTGTCGGCGTAAGAGCCCTCGTCCAGCTTGGGGCAGCCGATGATGGTCACGTTGCCGCGCATGAAGCGCTCGTGGAAGCTGGCGCAGGCGAAGGCGGTGCAGTCGGCGGCGATGAGCAGGCCGTGGCCGTTGTAGTAGGGCGCCTGCGTGGGAACGAGCTTGATTTGCGCCGGCCACTGCATAAGGCGGCTCGGCATGGCGGTGACGGAGGGCACAGCGTCGGTGGGGCCTGCGTCTGTGGCAAGGCTGCGAGCGCACGAGCCGGGACAACCTTGGAGGGCCACATCGGCGATGGTGCGGTCGAGGTCGTCTTCGGCAATCTGTTCCGCCGCTGCGCGTGCGGCCAGGTGCCGGGCGACGGCATGCTCGTCGTAGGGCGCGGCCTCGCGTTCAACGAACGTGATGGCGCCGGTGGGGCAAGCGGGCAGGCAATCGCCCAATCCGTCGCAGTAGTCGTCGCGCAGAAGGCGGGCTTTGCCGCCTACCATGCCGATGGCGCCCTCGTGGCAGGCATCGACGCACAGGCGGCAACCCGTGCACTTCTCCTCGTCAATGTGGATAACCGTACGCTTCATGGAAGCTCCTTCCGGCTCGTGTTCTCGCGATTCATAATAGCCGCAAGGCGTCCCTGTCCTTCCAACGGCCAGAGTTCGGACGAAAAGCTGTTACGCGAGCAGCTCGTCCACCTTCTCGATTTTGCGGTTGATGGTGTCGGTATGACCAGGGCGAATGTCGGCCTTCAAAACCACCTCGGTGCGGATGCCCTGTTTGGCCAGTGCGAACGTGGCCTCCTTCACGACGGCCATCACCTCGTCCCATTCGCCCTCGATTTCCGTGAACATAGAGGTGGTGCGATAGGGAAGGCCCGAGTCGCGAATGACGCGGACCGCCTCGGCCACGTAGGGCGCCAGCTCGTCTCCCACGCCGAAGGGCGCGATAGCGACAGCGATCAAGGTATTCATGGGGCGACCTTTCTAGAGAACGGTGAGCTGCAGAGGGGCTTCGGCGACGTCTTCGGGAGTGAGCTGATAAAGAGCGTCGAGGAAGGCGACTTGGAAGCTGCCGGGACCGGTGCATCGTTCGGCGGCGCGAGCGCCAGCGAGGTTGTAGGCGGCTGTGGCGGTGAGGGCCGTCACAAAGGGGTCGGCCACGCAGGCGTAAACGGACGCGACGCCGCCGAGCGAACAGCCGGAGCCGGTGATGCAGGTCATGAGGGGAGAGCCGCCGGCAAGGCGTGCGACGCTAGTGCCGTCGGTGACAAGGTCGGTGGCGCCCGATACGGCCACGGCGCCGCCCGTGAAGCGGGCGATGGCCACGGCAGCGCGCTCGGCGGCGTCCACAGAATCGGTCGTGTCCACGCCGCGCGGGCCGTCGGCGCCCGACGCGGCGGCGCTATCGAGTCCCCACAGCTCTGCCACGGCGATAATCTCCGAGGCGTTGCCGCGCAGAATGGTCGGCTTGTCGTCGCGGACCGTCTGGATGAGCTGAGTGCGCAGGCTGCCGATGCCGACGCCCACCGGATCGAGCACCCACGGCTTGCCCGCAGCAGAAAGCGCCCGGGCTGTGCGGGGAATGCTCTGCTCGTAGATGGGCAGCAATGTGCCCAGGTTGATGTAGAGGGCGCCTCCCATGGCCGCCACGCACTCGCCCTCGTCGGGCAGGTACACCATGGCGGCCGAGCCGCCCACGGCCAGCTGGGCGTTGGCCACGAAGTTCTGGGTGACGGTGTTGGTGATGGAGGGGGCCAGCGGGTTGGTTTCGCGCACCTCGCGCACGGCGCGGGCCATAAGCGCGCGCAGCTCTGCTGCGGTGCGGGTAGCGGAAGGTTCGGACATGGCGGTTCCTTTCCGGAAGCCGGGGCGCTGGCTGCGGGTCGCGCAAAAAAAGCGCCTCCCGCAGGAAGCGCCCTTTTGCTCGTGAGCATGCTCCCTACGACAGTGTTAGCTGACAGGTTCGAAGGGTTGGGCGCAAGGCCCTCTCAACCGCGTCGCGGCTCCTGGCGGTGCCACAGGGCGGTACCCCTGCATGGGTCTCAGGGTAGCACGGCCGAGCCGTGCTAAGATGCTCGCATGAATCTACGGGAGAAAAAAGACGGCATCGGCACGATTGCCTCGGGCGCTAAAGAGGGCCCAGGCACGGTTATGGCCGCCATGAGCGGCGGCGTCGACAGCTCGGTATGCGCGCTGCTGCTGCAAGAGGCCGGCTATGAGGTCGTTGGCGCCACCATGGTGCTTCGCGATGGCACACCGGCAGAAAGCGTGGCGAAGGACGAGGACGGCGCAAGCTGCGGGTCGAGCGCCGATGTGGAAGATGCGCGGACGGTTTGCCGGCGTCTGGGCGTGGACCACTACGTCTTTGATCTTCGCCATCGTTTCGGCGAGGCGGTTGTCGACCGGTTCTGCGATGACTATCTGTGCGGGCAGACGCCGAATCCGTGCATCGACTGCAACCGCTATCTGAAGTTCGAAGCGCTGCAGAAGGCCCGGCGCGAGATGGGGCTCGATTACGTGGCCACGGGACACTATGCCCGTCGGGCGTGGGATGAGGACGCGGGGCGCTGGAAGCTTTTGCGGGCCTGCGATGCGGCCAAAGACCAGAGCTACGTGCTGTACCATCTCACCCAGGATACGCTGGCTCACATGTTGTTTCCCCTGGGGGAGCTGACCAAAGGCGAGGTGCGCGAGCTGGCTCGCGCCCACGGATTCGTTACGGCAGAAAAGCCCGAGAGCCAGGATATCTGCTTTGTGCCCGACGGCGATTACGCCGGGTTCATCGAGGGGCATCGCGGCGCGGCTGCTGCGTTTGAGCCGGGGGACATCGTGAATCGGGAGGGCCGGGTGCTGGGGGAGCATGGCGGGCTTGTCCATTACACCATAGGCCAGCGCAAGGGCATCGGTGTGGCGGCGCCCGAGCCGCTGTATGTGTTGGAGAAGGATTTGACGGCCAATCGTCTCGTCGTCGGCTTCAAAGACGAGACGCTGAGCCGTGGCGTTGTGGCTTGCGACGTTAATCTCATCGGCGGCGAGTCCTTCGCGGGTTCGCGGGCGGTTCAGGTGAAGACCCATTATCGTCAACGCCCCGTAGCGGCTATCGTCGAGATGTCTGGCGACGACGAGCTGACCATCACCTTCGACGAGCCCCAGCGTTCCGCCGCGCCCGGCCAGTCCGCCGTTCTCTACGACGGCGACGAAGTGCTCGGCGGCGGCGCCATCGTGCGGGCCTTCTAGTTTGAGACGTCAAATTCGATAACGTTCAATAGCCCCCAAAGTCGTTGCTTTGCGAACGGCGCGACGACGTTGAGTTCTGCATCTCAAAAAAGCGACGGGGCGCCTTCAGGCGCCCCGAACACTTGGGAGGGTAGGGAGGTGCGGCGAAAGCTGCACGGTGGCAGGTGCTTACTTGCTCGCCACGGCGCGGCCGACGACGTAGCCCTGGGTGTGGCAGCGACCGAGAGAGAGGCCGGGCACGGTCATGGGGTAGTCGGGGCTGCCGAAGAAGTTGCCGGCGCAGTTGCCGATGGCGTATAGGCCCTCGATGGGCTCGCCCTCGGCGTTCAGCACCTGCATGTCCTTGTTCACGTTCACGCCGTGAATGATGGTGGACAGGCCGATGTGGCGATGGATGCCGTAGAAGGGAGGCTGCTTGATGGCCTTCAGGAACTGGGCCGGCTTGCCCATGTCCTCATCGATGCCCTTCTCGGCCAGCTCGTTGTAGCGCTCGACGGTCTTCACAAAGGCATCGACGTCGGTGAGGCCGAGCTTCTGGCCGAGCTCTTCTAGGGTATCGGCAGAGAAGGTGTTGATGAGGCTCTCGTAGACGCCGGTCTTCTCGCCCTCGACCTCGGGCATGTAGCTCGCCATGGCCTCGGGCGGCAGGGCCACTCCCGGCCAGCCCTCGGTGTCGGCCATGTAGTTGCTGTCGAAGATCTGGCTGTACCAACCCTGGTCGGCCTCGCTGCGCAGGAAGTTGCCCATGACGGCCATCTCGCAGGCGGCCTCGTTGCAGAAGCGCGAGCCATCGTTCTTCACGGCCAAGAACGGCATGTCGGCCATGGAGCCCGGGCCGGCGTCGAAGTCGTGCTGCACCTTGGAGCCGCAGGCGTCCTCCATGCAGGCGCCCGCCCACACCATCATCTTCTGGCCGTCGCCGGTCTTGTTCTGCTCCTTGCGGTAGATGTTGGCCATGGCCGGCTCGTAGTAGGCCATCATCTCGTCGTCGTTCTCGTAGTCGCCCGTGGCCACGATGACGCCCTTGGTGGCATTGAACTGGATGTAGCCGTCGGCGCCCTCGGCGATGACGCCGGTCACGGCGCCGGACTCGTCCTGCACGAGCTGGGCGGCCGGGGTGGAGTAGAAGATCTCGACGCCCTGCTGCTCGGCCCAATCAGCGATGTCGCGCATGCCGTTGCCGGTGTTGTAGGGCTTCGGACCGAAGTCGAAGGCGAAGTAGGTGACGTCGTAGCCGTTGATGTTGCCGATGTTGCCGGTCCACTTGGCGGTGGAGTCGACCATCTGGGCGCCGGCCTGCTCGCCGATGTTCCACAGCCACTTCAAGGCCTCGCCGGAGTTGTAGGCCCAAAGGCGCACCTGCTCACGGTCGGACATATGGCAGCAGTCGGCGTTGATGAGAGACACCACGGCCTCCACGCCGCCGGGAGCCGTCTGGTCGACGATGATGGAGTCGCAGGTGTTGCCCTGGGACACCGCCGTGGCCTCCTTCTGAAGCAGCGCCACCTTCGCGCCGGCCTCATGGGCCGAGATGGCGGCGGGCACGCCCGCAGCGCCGGCGCCGATGACCACGACGTCGTAATCGCGGGTGTCGGCGATGTCGGTGATGGGCTCGGGCTTCACGAAGAACGCCGGGGTGCCGTCTCCGGCTGCCGCGGCGCCCTCACCGGTGGCGGCTACCGGCTGCTGGGGCGCGCAGCCTCCGAGCATGGACGCGCCCATGGCGCCCGCGGCGGCCACGCCGCCGAACTTGAACAAATCCCTGCGAGAAATGCTAGCCATAAATTCCCTCCTTAGTAAGCTAGACGAGCGCCGCGCTTCGGCGCTCCGCAAACGGCATCCGGCCGTCTTGCTGCTGCCACCATAAAATCTCGAGCATCCTCACGCATCGACCGATGGGGCAAAATGGCGGTCTAATTTCGTAACCCAGGACCCTTATCCGCCCTATAACCCCCTTCTATAACCCTTTATTTTGGGATGAGGAGGGCTTTTGGGAGGGACTCGGGAAGCGGCAAGGGGCCTCGATGATTTATAATTCGAACCATCATCTTTTCGAATCCCCGACAACTGAAGAGCGGTTTTGAGTGAGGAGGGAAGGTCATCGTGGCCGATTGCGCTTCGACGACAGAGGGTGCGTCGCAGGAGACGGCGCCAGACAGAGGATCGCTTTTGCGACGAGCGCAAGCTGCGTTTGCCATACCGTTGGTCTTCCTCGGCCTGGGACTCTATCGCGCGTGGATCGAGATTGTGTTTGTGGGGACGTTCGTTTCGTTTCCCTCCGCCACGGTGACGGTGCGCGATTTCTTCGATTGGACCATGGTGGCGACTGCCATCGCGTGTACGCTGCTTGCTCGCCGCATTGGCCCGTTCTTCAATAAGCGTGCGCCGTTTGTGCTCGGCGGGGTGGCTCTGACGGTTTCGACGGTGTTGATGTTCGCGAGCTGCTGGGTGCCGACGTTGGCCTCGTGGTCGGGGTATGTGGCCGCCGTGGTGGGTGGCTTCGGCATTGCCTTGATGATTCTCGTTTGGAGCGAGTTGTACGGCTGTCTTAACCCTTTGCGTGTTGCGCTGTACTATTCGGCTTCCATCGTTGTCGGCGCCTTGGTGCTGTACGTGTATCGCGGCTTCATGCTGCCGTGGCTGTTCGTTATGACGACTCTTCTGCCCGCCGTGTCGCTCGTGGCCGCCCGCCGCGGCTTCTCTCTGCTGCCGCCGCCCGAGCGTCCGGCAACGACGTGGACCCAGTTCTCCGTGCCGTGGAAAGCCGTGTTGTTTATGGCGGCCTACGCTTTCGGTTACGGCCTTATGGAGGGCGGCATGTACGTGGGGTCCTTCGGCCCCCATTCGGCTCCTGGAGCCGTATGCGTGGCGGCCCTTGTCTTTTTGGGAGTCGCCTTCCGCGGCGGCCGCTTCGATTTCTCGCTCATCTATCGCTTTGCGCTGCCCCTTACGGTCATCGCCCTGTTCCTCGTGCCGGTTTTCGGTCATGTGCCGGGGCAGGCGGCGAATTTTTGCATGGCGGCGGCCTATACGGCGCAGTCGATCCTCATCATGCTTATTTGCGCCAATATCTGCTATCGCTATGGCGTTTCGGCGGTCTGGCTCTTTGGCATCGAGCGAGGGGTGCGCCAGGTGTTCATGTGGCTTGGGCGCGTAATGGCCGACGGCGTGGAGAGCTTCGAGGCCTTCGACGCCATGGGGGACGTGGCCGTATCGGTGCTCGCCGTGGTGGCTGTGGTGTTTGCCACGATGCTGCTGCTCTCCGAGCGCGACCTCTCGAGTCGCTGGGGCGCCAATTTCCTTGCCGGCGGTACGGATTCTGCAGACATGATTCGCAAGCAGGAACTCGCCGACCGCTGCACCGAAATCGCGCGCACCTACAAGCTGTCGGCCCGCGAGGAGGAGGTGCTCTTGCTGCTGGCCCAGCATAAGACCGTGGGCATTATCGAGCGTGAGCTTCTCATCGCCAACGGCACGGCCAAAGCCCACGTGCGTCATATCTACCAGAAGCTGGACATCCACACGCGTCAGGAGCTGTTCGATCTTCTGGGCATCGACCAGCGGGAAGCAGCGTCACAGGACTAGACGATGCGCGGGCGTGGGCGCTTTGGGGCTTACAGGCCCGCAAGGCCTATCTGGTAGCCTTCGACGAACAGGTTCAGCTTCTCGATGTAGCTTTGGGCCAAAGGCGACAGCTGGCGCTCGTTGTGAACCAGGTAGCCCACGCGCATGAGCTCTTTGGTCTGCAAGGGAACACTGGCGATGCCCGTGTGCATTTCGCTGGAGAGCACGCCGGTGGAGATGGTGTAGCCGTTGTGGTGGGCGAGCAGGTTCGAAAGCGTGCCGCGGTCGCTGACGGCGATGCACTTGCTGTGGGGCAGCTCGGCCAAGGGCTCTTCCGCGTAGAAGAACGAGTTGTTCGACCCCTGCTCGAAGGCGTAGCGGGGGTAGTCTTCCAAATCTTCCACGGTCACCTCGGCGCGGTCGGCCAAGGGGTGGGTGGCGCTCACGAACACATGGGGCTGAGCGGTGAACAGCAGGTTGAACGAGAGGTTCGCGTCTTCCAGCGCATGCCCGATGACACTCTCGTTGAAGGTGGACAGGTACAGCACGCCTAAATCGCTGCGGAAGTCGCGCACGTCCTCGATGACCTCGGCGGTGCGGGTCTCGCGCAGGCTGAAGTTGTAGCCCTCGCCCTCGTACTGCTCGGCCAGTTCCAGGAACGCCTCAACGACGAAGGCATAGTGCTGGGAGGTGATGGCCAGCCTTTGGGCGGCGCGCTCGCCGCGGCCGGAGTAGCGCTCGTCCATGAGGTCGGCCTGCTCCACCACTTGGCGGGCGTAGCCTAAAAGCTCGATGCCGTCGCTGGTGAGCGTGATGCCGCGATTGCTGCGCTCGAAGATGGTGACGCCGGTCTCGCGCTCGATGTCGCGTACGGCCACCGACAGGCTCGATTGCGACACATACAGCGTGTGGGCCGCCGCGGAAATGGAGCCGTGGTTCGCGATGGCGATGAGGTAGCGCAGCTGCTGCAAGGTCATGGGACGCTCCTAGGCGCGGGTTTAATTAGTCTAGTGATACGCTGGACATTATACGGCTAAAAATCCCCAACGAGGAGAGAACATGATAGAGAGCGCAGGTTTCTTACGGTTTCGCGCCATCGGAAAGTGCTATAGCGGCTTCGGTTGACGGGGGCGCGGCTCCCGTTAGGATAGGGCCAAGCGAATCTCGAGAAAGGATTACCCATGACCGTCCACGCAAGCGTTGCCGAGCTGATCGGCCGCACCCCGCTGGTGGAGCTGACCCACTACGAGCGCAACCACGATTTGCCGGCCACGCTTATCGGCAAGGTGGAGTCGTTCAACCCCGGCGGCTCGGTGAAAGACCGCATTGCCAAGGCCATGATCGATGCCGCTGTGGCCGAGGGCAAGATCGACGACGAGACGGTTATCATCGAGCCCACATCCGGCAACACGGGCATCGGCCTTGCCGCCATTGCCGCGGCTCGGGGCAACCGCATCATCATCGCCATGCCCGAGACCATGTCCGTGGAGCGCCGCAACCTCATGCGCGCCTACGGGGCGGAGCTGGTGCTCACCGAGGGCGCCAAGGGCATGAAGGGCGCCATTGCCCGCGCCGAGGAGCTGGCCCGCGAGATCCCGAACTCGTTTATTCCCTCGCAGTTCACCAATCCGGCGAACCCGGCCACCCATTTCGCCACGACGGGCCCTGAGATTTGGGAAGGCACCGACGGCGCGGTGGACATCTTCGTGGCCGGCGTGGGCACGGGCGGCACTATCTCCGGCACCGGGGCGTATTTGAAGTCGCAGAACCCGGACATTCGGGTAGTGGCCGTGGAGCCGGCGGGCTCTCCGGTGCTTTCAGAGGGTCGCGCAGGCGCCCATAAGATTCAGGGCATTGGCGCGGGCTTCGTGCCCGAGACGCTGGACACCGAGGTGTACGACGAGGTTATCGCCATCACCGACGAGGAGGCCTTTGAGGCCGGCCGCGAGCTGGCCGCCCATGATGGGCTGCTCGTGGGCATCTCCGCGGGCGCAGCCGTGGCCGCCGCCGCGAAACTGGCCGTGCGCCCCGAAAATGCCGGCAAGAACATCGTGGTCATCCTGCCCGACACCGGCGAGCGCTACCTGTCTACCGCCATGTTCGATTTCTCGTAGTTTGAAAAGAGGGGGCAAGGCGCACGACAAAACAGGGGCGACCGAAGTCGCCCCTCCGTGTGCTGCGGATAGTCGGCGCGGGGCCGTTATCGCACGACGGTATCGATGAGCGATTGGAGGCGGTGGATGTCGAGGGGCTTGGGAAGATGGGCGTCCATGCCGCTTTCCAGAGAGCGCTTGCGATCTTCGGAGAAAGCGTTGGCGCTCACGGCGATGATGGGCAGCGTGGCGCGCGTCGGGTCTTCCAGCTCGCGGATGGCGCGGGTGGCGGCATAGCCGTCCATGACCGGCATCTGGATATCCATGAGCACCAAATCGTACGTTCGCGGATCGACGCGCTCGATCATGGCTAGCGCTACCTCGCCGTTTTCCGCAGTGTCCACCTCATAGCCCGCGTCATCAAGCAGGCAGCAGGCAATCTCGCGGTTGAGCTCGTTGTCTTCCACGAGCAAAATGTTGTGCACCGGCCCTCGCCCGCGCCCGGGGCGGGGCGCTTCGGCGGCGATGTCGGCGGGAGCCTGGCGGAACGTGATATCCACGGTGAAGGTAGAGCCCTCGCCCGGGGTGCTCTCCACTGAAAGCTCGCCCTCCATGAGGTCGAGCACATTGCGCACAATGGTGAGGACAAGTCCTGTGCCCTGCACGCCGGAGGCCGTGGTGTTGCTCTCGCGCTCGAAAGGCATGAACATGCGGTCCATGAAGGAACGCTCCATACCAATGCCCTCGTCGGCCACGATGAAGCGGAAGCTGGCAAGGCCCTGAGGCGCATCGAGGCGCTCGGCCAGCGTAAGGCGCACGGTGCTGCCCGCCGGAGAGTACTTGATGCCGTTGTCTACCAGCTGCATGAGCACATGGGACAGACGCACGGCGTCTACCAGCACCCGGTCGTGCTCCAAAGGCTCGATGACGCATTCCAGCGTGACGTCTTCGCGGTCGGCCAAATCGACCAAATCCATGCGCACCTGCATGATGAGCTCGGAAAGCGAGCACTCCGATTCGGCCAGCTGCACATGGCCCGATTCCATGCGGCTGATTTCCAGCGTCTCGTTCACCACATCGAGCAGCTGCTCGGAAGCGGCCAGAACCTTGTCGCTGTAGGCGCGCACGCGGTCGGTTTCGTCCCCGTGGGCCGAGATGAGCGACGCGTAGCCCACCACCGCGTTCAGCGGCGTGCGAATATCGTGGCTCATATTCGAGAGGAAGGTGTTCTTCGCGACATTGGCCGCCTCGGCCTGGGACAGCGCGTTGCGCAGCATGGTGCGGTGCTCGATCTCGCGGGCGTAGGCCTCGCGCAGCTCGGCGTTGACCCGTTCCAGCTCGTCGGTGCGCTCGCGCAGCTTATCGGTGGCATCGTTGATGAACACGTAGAAGAAGCCGCCGGCATCCAGCGACACGTAATGGCCGTAGTCTTCAATCCAGCGCACCGACCCGTCGCGACGGATGATGCGGTATTCCACGTAATCCATGAAGTACTCGTCGGTCTGGATCTGACGGCTGATGGAATGCTCCACCGCATCGATGTCTTCGGGATGCACCATGCCGGGGAAGGTGTTGCCCGTAAGTTCTTCGAACTCTTCGGCGGTGTCGCAGCCGAAGATGCGCAGGCAGGCTTCGTTCGCATAGACCAGCGACTCGTCGCCCTCGGCGTGGTAGACGAAAAAACCTCCGGGCATATGCCCAAGAACGTCCCGTATATCGAGTTGGGCGAGGGCAGGGGGTATGGGGAGCGCCGGCGTTGTCATAAGGTGCTTTCTGTTCGTTGGTGAGAAAACCTTTTCCGTCCATGCTACCACGGACGCCGGCTGCCACCTGCGAAGCTGTCGGCAAGTCTTCGAATTTGTAACGAAGCGGAAACCCCCGCTCTTCGGATGGCTGCAGAAAGCGGCGAGATGACCGCGCGGCTCTAGTAGCTGTCGGCGATTTCTCGCAAGTAGCTGGCGTACTTCTGGGCGAGGGACGTCGGCGCCTCGAGGCGGACGGCGGTGCCGAATTGGGCGAGCCAGCCGAAGAAGATGGGGCTGGCGGCGACCGTGGCGTGCACGCGGGCCCAGGTCGCGTCTAGCGCAGTGCTTTCCACGTCCTTGCCGAAGCGGTCGATGATGGCGCTCATGACCGACTCGTTTACCAGCAGCGTGACGGGGGTCGCCTCGCCGCCGAACATCGAGAAGGTGCGGGCACTGTAGGCATTGGCGTCGAAAGTGGCCACGCGCTTGTTGCGGGCCGCCGGCTCGTCGGTGATGCGCAAGCCCTGCATGCGGTCGACGCGGTAGCTGGGAAACGAGTCGTGCTTCTCGTTGTAGGCGATGAGGTAGTAGCAGCCCTCCGAGTAAATAAGGTGTACCGGCGTCTCGCGATAGGTGCGGCCGTCGTGCTGGGGCGTGGGGCGCTTGTCTACGTTGTGCTTCACGTAGCGGAAGGCCACCTTGCGCCGGCGACGAATGGCCTCGTGCAGCGTGTCCACATGGTGGAACACCGACTCGTTCTGCATCTTGATGCGGCCCTCCACGTGCACGTTCTTCGAAAGTGCGGCGGCTTGGTGCATCGATCCCAGCGACGAGAGGCCCGTCGACAGCCGGTTGGCCATGCGCTGGGTGAGAAAGCGCGAGGACTGCACGGCGTCGATGAGCAGCATCAGCTCGGCAGCGGAAAACGTGCGATTCGCCAGGGCGTAGCTTACCGGGCGCGTGGGCAATTTCACGATGACGAACCCGAAATCGCGCAGGGCGTCCAGGTCGCGGTACACCGATTTGCGCTCGGCCTCGATGCCGAGCTCGGCCAGCCCCTCGATAATCTGCGGGCAGGTGAGACCGTGCTCCTCGTCGGTGCGCTCGTAAAGCATCTTCATCAGGTAGAGCAGCTTCAGCTTCTGGCTTTCGCTGGCCACAGGCGCTCCTTTCCGCAGGTTGCCCTCAAGCGACGGCAGCCCAACCTTACGTTGACAAACCCTAAGGGTCATCGAACCGTGATACGGCCCTCCCTAGAATGGCTTTGTAGCACATTCTAATCCTTTGAGAAACGAGGTGTTCCCGTGACTACTGCAAACAATTCCACTGCCCCTCTGGCGGGTATGAAGGTCATCGACTGGACGGAGGTTCAGTCCGGTCCGTCCTGCACGCAGCTGCTTGCCTGGATGGGCGCCGAGGTCATCAAGATTGAGCGTCCCGGCGGCGACCCGACCCGTACCGAGCTGCTCGATATCGCCGATTCCTGGAGCGTCTACTACCTCCAGCTGAACGCGAACAAGAAATCCCTTACCCTGAATGTGAAGACTCCCGAGGGCAAGGAAGTTCTGACGAAGCTTCTGAAGGAGGCCGACGTCTTCGTTGAGAACATCGGCCCCGGCGATGTGGAGAAAATGGGCTTTGGTTGGGAGCAGGTGCACGCCATCAACCCGCGCTGCGTCATGGCGTCGCTCAAGGGCTTCGGTCAGAAGAGCCGTTTTTCCCACGTGAAGGCCTTCGAGCCGGTAGCCCAGTCGGCCGGCGGCGCTGCCTCCACCACCGGCTGGAACGAGGGCTCCTTCAACGTGCCCACCCAGTCGGCCGCCGCCTTGGGCGATTCCAACACCGGCATGCATCTGACCATCGGCATTCTGTCCGCGCTGCTGCAGCGCGAGCACACAGGCGTCGGCTGCTACGTGTACCAGTCCATGCAGAACGCCGTGCTGAACCTGTGTCGCATCAAGCTGCGCGACCAGATTATGCTGGACAACATGGGAGCGCTGCCGCACTATGAGGTATACCCCGACTGGAACTGGGGCCGCGCCATCCCGCGCGCCGAGAACACCGAGGGCGGCCAGGTCATCGGCTGGTGCTACAAGGCCAAGGGCTGGGAGACCGACCCCAACGCCTACGTGTACATCGTGGTGCAGAACTCCGAGAAGGCCTTCAAGGGCCTGTGCGAGGCCATCGGCAAGCCCGAGCTGGCCGACGACCCGAGGTTCACGCCGTGGAACAATCGCCAGCTGCACAAGGACGAGCTATACCCCCTCATCGAGGAGTACACCAAGCAGTACGACAAGTACGAGCTGACCGACAAGCTGGGCGCGGCCGGCATTCCCGTGGGCCCGGTGCTCGACTGGTACGAGATTGAGAACGACCCCGATCTTCTGGCCGACGGCACCATTCCCGAAATCGACCAGGGCGGCGCCCGCGGCAAGTTCAAGACCATCGGGCTTCCCTTCACCATGTCGAACTTCAAGCCGGATTACAAGCGCGCTCCCGACTTGGGCGAGAACAACGCCGAGATTCTGGAGAGCTTGGGCTATACCGCCGACGAGGTGCAGCAGTTCACCCAAAGCGGCGTTCTGCAGGCGCCCGAGCAGCCGTCGAACCCGGCGGTGAAGGTCATCACCTACGAGGAGTATCAGCAGATGAAGAAGGCCTCCAAGTAACGCCGAGCACGCTGAGCAGACGCTGAGTCGCGCGCGGCCCACAAGCGCAATGTGAGTCAATGGGAAGACGCTGGGATTTTTAAAAAAGTCCCAGCGTCTTCTGTATTTTTGCAACCTTTCAGCTTTGGGTTCATATATAAGAAAACGGGGCCTGGCACGGTCACGGTAGTCTAGCCGCCATGGGGAAGAACATACAGAAAACCGTGGGGCGGAGAATCCGCGATGTAAGGACGAAGCAGGGCATTTCCCAGTCGCAGCTCGCCCTTATGACCCACATGACGAAATCCTATATGAGCGAGATTGAGGCAGGGAAGAAGAACCTGACCCTGCGCACCCTCGCTAAGATCGCCGATTGCCTTGGCGTGGGCATCGAGCATCTCATCTGCGATGAACCTTGCGGAGCTATGCAAAACTCCGGGGGGGGGGGGTTCGAAGCGCTGAACCTGGAAAGTGACGGCTGCTAAGGTGGAGCAGGGGCAGCCCGCCGTTTTGGACGGTTTTAGGAAATGGCCGCCATGCGCTCGTTCACGAGGTTGATAAGCTCTTGCTTGGAATGGACGCCCAGCTTGCGGTAGATTGATTTGGCGTACCACTGCACCGTGCCCAGGGCCAGGTATAGCGTCTCTGAAATGTGCTTTTGGCTGTTGCCCCGGGCGATGAGGGCCATGATTTCGGCCTCGCGCTCCGAAAGCTCCGACTCGTTGGACACCAGGGCGCAGGCCTCTTCGAAGCTGGACTGGGACGCTTTTTCAGGTGCAGCATCGTCGGCGTCGCTATCTTCAATCTGGGAAAGAGCGTGCAGCTCAGCGGCGGTCAGGCGGTGGTTGGCGAAGGCGAGCACGCTGACGAGCACCACCATGGACATGAGGATGACCACGGGCACGATATCGACTTCGGTAAGGCCCTGCGTCACGATAACTTGGGGAAATACGAGACGCTGCAGGGCGATGGGCAGCACTTTGAACACGATCATGCCGATGGATACGACCATGATAGGGGAGACGCGGTCGTTCTTCACGAACTGGAACATGATGAGGTAGGCGAGGACCTCGAAGCAGTTAAGCGCGCCATGGGTCATGCCGAGTCCTGCGTAGAAGGCCTGGCCCCGCATGCCGATGAGAATCATGGCGCCCAAAAGGAACAGGCCCGCAGCGGGCACCCAAGTATTGCGATAGCCCTGCTCCAGCGAGGCGCCGCGCCGGGCCGAAAAGATGCAGTAGCCCATGACGCAGGCGATGGAGGCGCAGCGGACGAGCAGCTCGAGGAAGGGGACATCCCGGCCCAGATTGAAGTAGAGTCCCGTAACGATGCGGCCGCCAATGAGCAGCACGGCCAAAAGCGTCAGCATAATGAAGGGCGCATGACGCAGGACGGCGAAATCGTGGCTGTAGGTTGGCGCCGCCCCCGAAGGGACTTTCACGAAAAACCAGCACAGGCCCGAAAGGGCGGCCGATAGGCCGCAAAGCGCCATGCGGCCTTCCTCGGGCAGGAAGTTGCCCATAGTGAGGGCGGCGTAACCGAGAGCCGACCCGAAAAGCAGCAGCGTGGTCTGGCGCGCATCGATGCGGGCGAGCAGCGTCATCCAGCACAGCATGAGGGCCACGTAGCTGAAAGACAGAATGAAGGTCGCCGCAAGAGCTAGCGGCAGGGAATAGTAATCGGTAGCCAGGGCCGCCAGCAACGTGGCATAGCCCGCAAGCCCTGCCAGCACGCAGGCAAGTGCCCCGGCGCGGTGCTCGGCGAAGAACCGCGCCACGGGGACGCGGGCGATAACGGCTACGACGAAGAGCGCCAGGGTGAAGCCCAGAATGGTCTCGTTGCCATGGGAATAGGCGCGCGCCTCGGGGAAGAACCCCGCCATCATCACAGGCGGAAAGAACACCCAGCTGAAGGTGAGTCCGATGACGGCCACGATAAACGTATTTGTCTGAAGCTTGTGCAACGCCTTCCCCTTGCTTGCGCTGTTGAAAACCCTCCTGCGGACTCGCGATTCCGCGCTGACAATTATATCGGCTTCCCGCCTGAGCTTTTTGAAAACTTGCGGAGCATCCAAATTGCAAAACCCGCAATGAGCGGGCAATCCTTCAATTTCACCCTGTTTTATGGGGAGGCGCGGGCAGGGGTGGTGGGCCAATTCCCCATGAAAGGCGAGGTGCTTTCCCACGGCTCCTTTGCCACAATCGAACCGCTTCGTTGAGCTTTTCCGTGAGCGTTCGCGCTTGGCAGCCTCACTCGCTGGGAGCGGACGGCGCGAAGCGGGAAGGCCGAAAGGATGAAAGGAAGGAAGGGAAGCATGAAAGCGAAAAAGGTAACGCTGATGCTCGCGACGTTCGCTCTAGCGGTGGCCCTGGGCGCGGTGGCGGCATGCAGCCCGAGCGGTGCAAGCGACCTCGCTGAGACCGGCGGCAGCGATTGGGACGCCGTGGTGGCGGCCAACCCGGACGACCCCTATGTGGCGAGCTACGAGGCCGAGGACCCGGCGACGCTCATCACCATGCACAAGAAGCTGGGCAACACCTGCGAGAGCTGTCATGACGAGGAGATTGCCTCCATGGTGGGCACCTTCGACGAGCTGGTCGGTCCGTCCGAGGACACCCTCGCCACCCGTGAGTTCTGCCTGAACGACGGGTGCCACAGCTGGGAGAAGATCGTGGACAGCACCATTCTCGACGGCGACAAGACGGTCTACAACCCTGAGGGCCTCTACAACGTGCACGACAACCATCGCGGCGATGTTGACTGCGGCCAGTGCCATTCCATGCACGGCCAGCCGACGCTGAACTGCGTCCAGTGCCACTACATGGACCTGCCCGAGGGCTGGGACGGCTTCGAATAGGCTTGTAGGAAGAAGGGACTTATCATGACTCAAGAACTCTCGCGCCGCAGCTTCCTGCTCGGCTCCACCACCCTGGGCGCCGCCGCGCTGGCTGCCAGCGCCCTGGGCCTTGCCCCTGAAATTGCCCATGCGGACGAGACCGAGGCTTCTGCGACGGTTTCCGAGACGTATGATTGCGACTTTGTGGTGTGCGGTTCGGGCACGGCGGGTTTGTGCGCCGCTAACCGCGCCGCCGAGTTGGGCGCCAAGGTCATCTTGGTGGACGTGAACACCGAAAACGGCGTGGGCGGCAATTCCCGCTACGTGGAAAACATCGGCAACGTGGCCATGGGTACCGACAATGCTCTGGAGAACGTGGGAGCAGCCGACCATTATTACGACGGCCTGGCCAGCTACCACCGCTATGCCTCCAGCACCATCGTCACGCGTCGCTATGCCAATGACGGCGAGAAGGTGCGTGCCTGGACGACCGACTTCCAGGGTATTACCTACAACGCGAAGGGCAAGTACGATCACGGCGAGGATGGCATGTCCGGTGGCCTGTACGCCATCATGAAGATGTACCAGCTCGCCCAGGACCAGGGTGTGCAGTTCCTCTTCGACGCCCGCGCCTACCAGCTTCTCACCAATGATGAGGGCGCGGTAACCGGCGTTCTGTGCAAGACGCGCACCGGCGAGGTGATTCAGGTGAACGCCAGGGCGGTGGATTTGTGTACGGGCGGCTTCGCGGCCAACAAGGAGATGTTCGAGCATTACACGAACGTCCCTTACGAGTGCGTCATTCCCCGCGGCTCCATGGGTACTCAGCGTGGCGATGGCATCACCATGGGCCTGGAGCACGACGCGCTGCTGCACCACCCCGAGGCCGTGAACTACTGCAGCTGGATTCTGCCCGGCCACTACAACAAGGGCGCGCTGACGGTGTGCGGCGTGAACCAAGCCGACGAGGTGTTCCTCAACCAGGATGGCCGCCGCTTCTGCGACGAGAGCGTCATCAAGGACTGGACGCTTTCCGGCAACATCGGCTCCCAGCAGCAGCACGTGTTCGCCATTATCGACCAGGCCTTCGTTGAGAAGATCATGACCGAGGGCGTGACCACGCGCCGTGCCAACTACTACGAGCCCGGCGAGCCGGTGCCCGGGTTCCAGGAGGAGATCGACAAGGCCCTCACGCGCGAGAACCCCCGTGTGTTCAAGGCCGACACCCTCGAGGAGCTCGCCGAGATGCTCGGTATGGATCCGGCGGCGCTCAAAGCCGAGATGGACAAGTACAACGGCTACTGCGACGAGGGTTACGACCACGACTTCCTTAAGGCCAAGGAGAACCTTCGCAAGATGGATACGCCGCCGTTCTACGGCTTCCGTTGCCTGCTGGCCTTCTACGGTACCGTGGGCGGTCTGAAGGTGGACGAGTACGCTCGCGTCATCCGCAAGGATTTCAAGCCCATTCCCGGTCTGTACGCTGGCGGCTCCGATGCCGGTGGCTTGTTCGGTCCCTACTACGACGTGTCCTGCGCGCCCGGCTCCACGCAGCTATGGGCCCGCGTCTCGGGCTACTGGGCTGCCGAGCATGCCGTGCAGGAGTACTTCCCCACGCTCTAGCCTCGCATATTCCTCTTAACGGCGGTTCCCCTCCCCGCCGCCTGTTACGCACAACGTCCCGCCGGGCCTTCCCCAATGCCGGCGGGACGTTTGCTGTTTGTGGGGAATTCGGAAAGGCGCTACCCCTCGTAGTCCACATCCACGATGACGCTGTAGTCGAAGTCGGGGTACTTCTCTTTCATGGCGTCGACGATCTTGTTGCGGATGGTCTCGGCGTCGGCCTTGAAATCGATGACCAGATCGAAGAAGGCCTCCTTGGTCTCCGCGTCCACGTAGAAGCCGTGGGTCTGCAGGATTTTCGGCTCGCCTTTCACCAGGTGCTGCAAATAGGCGCGCATGGGCGCGAACTCGCCGGTCGTGTTGTCGGCGTAGATGCCCACGGTGGCCAGCACGTTGAACTTCTCGCTCAGACCCTTAGAGATTTTGCGCGTGAGCTCGTGAATCTGGCGGGCTGTCATGTTGTCGGGCACTTCGATGTGCACGCTGCCGATAATCTCGTTGGGTCCGAAGTTGTCGAGCAGCAAATCATAGGTGCCGCGCACGTCGGGATAGGAGTTCACGTAGTCCAAGATCTCCTGGCCGAACTGGTCGTCCTCGCGGGCGCCGATGATGGGGCCGAGCGCGTCGGTGAGCACTTCAAGACCCGCCTTCACCACCACGAGCGAGATGATGAGGCCCACGATGCCGTCGATGTTGACGCCCCAGGCGAGCTGGGCGATGGCCACCACCAGGGTGCCCGCCGAGAGCACCGCATCGTAGTTGGAATCGATGCCCGAGGCGATGAGCGCCTTTGAGTTGGTCTTATCGCCGGCGCGCTTGAAGTAGATGCCGATGAGCACCTTCGCAACGATGGCTACTACGATCACGGTGATGGTAAGGGCGGTGTAGTTCGTGACGGCCGGGTGCGCAATTTTGTCGATGGACTCGCGTAGGGAAAGGGCGCCGGCCACCAAGATGATGATGGCGATAATGACAGAGGTGAGGTACTCGATGCGGCCGTAGCCGAAGGGGTGGCGGCGGTTCGGGCGCATGTCGGCGAGCTTGGTGCCCACGATGGTGACGATAGAGGACAGCGCGTCGGTGGCGTTGTTCACCGCGTCTAAGATAATGGCGATGGAGTTCGACATAAAGCCGACGATGAGCTTGAAGACCACAAGCAGCATGTTGCCCGCGATGCCGACGAAGCTCGCTTTGACAATTGCGCGCTCGCGTTTGTTTCGGGAGGCCATCTTCCTCACTCCTCTTATATTTCATGCGCCTCATTGGCTCATGTCGATTATAGTCCTCGCGCGCATTGCGTGGCTGATGAGGCAGATTGCCTTTCCAATGCAGTTCGGTAACCTGGCGCCAACATGGTCTCGCGACGGGCGAAGAGGGCCAGCTGCGACAACTATATTTCAAAGCGAGGCATTTCCCCCCGCTGGGTTTGCATGCGGTCGTTTCGCCGCAAGGGCCGCTTCGGCAGAGCGGTGAGGCGAGCCGCCGCAGGGCGGGAGGTGCCCCGAAGAAGAGCACGACTCGACCACAGGAGGCACCTATGGCTACCACTACCCAAGCAGCTCCCGCCGCACAGACCGACCTCACCGACGGTTTTCATGTTCTGGCGGACGCGCTGCTGAAAAACCACTTCGAGAGGATGTACGGCGTCATCGGCATTCCGGTGACCGATGTGGCCCGCATCGCCCAGGCCAAGGGCATGCGCTACATCGGCCTTCGCCACGAGTCCGACGCCGGCAACGCCGCTGCGGCCGAGGGCTTCATCACCGGCAAGCCGGGCTTGTATCTGACCGTTTCCGCCCCGGGCTTTCTGAACGGCATCGTGCCGTTGAAGGAAGCGACCGAGAACGGCTGGCCCGTCATCATGATGTCCGGCTCGTCTTCCCGCGAGCTCATCGATATGGGCGAGGGCGACTACGAGGGCACAGATCAGCTGAACTACGCCAAGCCCTTCGCCAAGGCCGCCTATCGCGTCGATAAGGTTGAGGACATCCCGCTGGTGGTGGCCCGCGCCATTCGAGCGGCCTGCTCTGGACGTCCCGGCGGCGTGTACATCGATCTGCCCGGCGACACGCTCGGCCAGACGATTGCCAAGGATGCCGCTGAAGCGTTGCTCTATGAGGTGAACGACCCGGCTCCGGCCCAGATTCCGGCCCAGAGCGTCGTCGATCAGGCCATGGAAGTGCTTGCCTCTGCGAAAAAGCCGCTGATCTACCTTGGCAAGGGCGCCGCCTACGCCCAGTGCGATGAGGCAGTGAAGCAGTTCGTCGAATCTACCGGCGCGCCTTATCTGGCCATGTCCATGGCCAAGGGCCTGCTGCCTGACAACCATCCGCAAAACGCCGCGTCTGCCCGCGGCATGACCATGCGCAACGCCGATGTGGTGGTGCTGCTCGGCGCCCGTTTGAACTGGATGCTGAACTTCGGCAAGGGCAGGGCTTGGAACGAGAACGTGAAGTTCATCCAGGTTGACATCGACCCCACCGAGATCGACAACTCCCGCTATATCGCGGCCCCAGTCGTGGGCGATCTGAAGTCGACCATCGGCATGTTCAACGAGTATCTCGCCAAGAAGCCCTATAAGGCCGACCCGGCGTGGCTTGAGTCCATCCAGGCCGATTCCGCCAAGAACAACGCCCGCTTCGGCGGCGCCGAGACGGCGACGACGGTGCCCATGACCCACTACAACGCGCTGGGCGCCATCAAGAAGGTCACCGACGCGAACCCGGACGTGTACATCGCCAACGAGGGCGCCAACGCCTTGGACGACTGCCGCGACATCATCGACATGTACCTGCCCCGCCACCGCCTGGACTGCGGCACCTGGGGCGTCATGGGCGTGGGCCTGCCCTACGCCATCGGCGCGGCCGTGACCACAGGCAAGCCCGTCATCTCCATCCACGGCGACTCGGCCTTCGGCTTCGACGGCATGGAAGTGGAGACCATCTGCCGCTACCAGCTGCCCGTGACCGTGGTGGTGCTGAACAACGGAGGCATCTACCGCGGCGACTTCAAGAACCTGGGCGATGACGGCGATCCGTCGCCGCTGACGCTGTCGGCCTGCGCGCACTACGAGAAGCTCATGGAGGCCTTCGGCGGCACCGGCTACTACGCCACCACCCCGGCCGAGGTGGAGAAGTACGTGGCCGAGGGCGTGGCCTCGGGCAAGCCGACCATGGTCTGCGTGGAACTTTCCATCCACTCCGGCAAGGAGTCGGGGCACATCACGTACTTGAATCCGCAGCCGGTCACCGGTCCGCTCGTGGGCAACGAGCAGGAGGACCTCGCCGAGCATCGCGAGAACGGCAAGCTCGTCGACTAACTATCTCCGTGCCGTCCTGTAGGGGCAACGGGCCAAAGGGCGCCTGAAACCCAGCGCCCTTTGGCTTGCCCCCGGCTCAGGCGGGACGGTGTTTTGAAAGAAGGCAGAAAATGGGCAATATCGGTCACATACTCATCGCAGACATCCTGCCAATCTTCGTGATCATGATTCTCGGCTACTTGGGAGGCAAGCTCCACAAGTTCGACCATGATCAGATGCAGGGTCTGAACAAGGTTGTGCTGGACATCGCCTTGCCGGCCGCGCTGTTCGTCTCCATCACCGGTGCGACCCGCGAGATGCTGTTCAGCGACCTGAACCTGACCATCGTCAGCCTGGTCGTGGTTATCGGCATGTTCATGGTGAGTTTCTTCCTGTGCTGGAAGGTGTTCAAGCACAACATTCAGGAGGCGGGCGTCTGCGCTCTGATCGCCGGCTCGCCGACTATCGGCTTTTTGGGCTACGCCGTACTTGACCCGGTGTTCGGCACCGGCACGCAGACGGGCCTCGTTGTGGCCATCGTCGCCATCATCGTGAACGCCATCACCATTCCCATCGGCTTTTATCTGGTGAACAAGGGTTTGAACGAGTCCGCTGCGGGCAACCAGGGCAAGACCAAGCTCGCCGCCACCGGTGCGACCGCGGCCGTCAAGGGTGCTGCGCCCGCGCCGGCGCCGGCCACGGGCAAGCAGGCCAAGAAGTCGAACCTCGATGCCGTTATCAGCTCGCTGAAGCAGCCTGTTGTGTGGGTGCCGCTTCTGGCGGTGGCCATCGTGCTGGTGGGCATCAAGTTCCCGCCTGAGCTGTATCCCTGTTTCGACCTGATCGCTAAGGCCAACTCCGGCCTGGCCGTCTTCGCCGCGGGCATCGCGCTTTCCACAGTGAAGTTCTCCATCGGCAAGGAGATCGTCTGGAACACCATCTACCGCAACCTCCTGACCCCGGCTGTGGGTCTGGCGCTTGGCCTGGTGGCCGGTCTGCACGGCGAGGTGCTTTCGATGTTCGTGCTGGCCGTGGCTCTGCCGCCGGCGTTCTCGGGCATCATCATTTCCAGCCGCTACGGCATCTACGTGCGCGACGGCGCCTCTACGGTGGCCGTGTCCACCCTGGCCTTTGCCGCTACCATGCCGTTCTGGATCGTCGTCACCCCGATGATCGAGCATTTGCTCGGCGTGTAATCGAGTACTGAAAGCCAGGAATGCGAAGGCGGGCTTTAAGTCCGCCTTCGCTGTAACAAGGAGGGATTTTTATGGCTGCGAAACGCAAGGCGCTGACGGGCATGGAGGCAGCGGCGCAGGCGGCCTATGCGCTGTCAGACGCGGCGATGATCTTTCCCATCACGCCGGCTTCGCATATGGCTGAGACGGTGGAGAAGTGGGCGAGCGAGAATCGCAAGAACTTCTTCGGGCACACGCTCGTGGTGAAGGAGATGCAGTCCGAAAAGGGCGTGGCTGGCGCCTTGCACGGGTGCCTTGCCGGCGGCGCGCTGGCCACCACCATGACGGCCAGCCAGGGCCTCATGCTCATGATTCCGAACCTGTACAAGATTTCCGGCGAGATGCTGCCGGGGGTGTTTCATGTGACCTGCCGGTCGCTGGCGGCTCACGCGCTGTCTATTTTCGGCGACCACCAGGATCTTATGGCCGTGCGCGCCACGGGCGTGGCCATGCTGGGGTCGTGCTCGGTGCAGGAGTGCCAGGACCTCTCTTGGGTGGCGCATCTCGCAGCCATCGAGGGCAGCCTGCCCTTCGTGCACTTCTTCGACGGCTTCCGCACCTCCGACGAGGTGCAGACCATCGAGACGATTGACCCCGAGGCCATGATGCCGCTGGTGAACGGAAAGGCCATAAGCGCGTTTCGCCATCGCGCTATGGATCCGGAGCACCCCACCATTCGCGGCACGGCGCAAAACCCCGACATCTATTTCCAGAACCGCGAGGCGCCCAACGCCGCCTACGACGCGTTGCCGGGCATAGTGCTGGGGTGCATGGACAAGCTTGCGAAGGTGTGCGGACGGCAGTACCACCTGTTTGACTATGTGGGCGCGCCAGATGCCGAGCGCGTGGTGGTGACCATGGCCTCCAGTTGCGAGACCGTGGAGGCGGTGGTGCGCGACCGTGTGGAGGCTGGCGAGAAGGTGGGCTTGGTGAAGGTGCGGCTGTACCGTCCGTTTTCCGCCGAGCACCTGCTGGCGGCGTTGCCCGCCTCGGCGCGCGTGGTGTGCGCGCTCGATCGCACCAAGGAGCCCGGCAGCTTGGGCGAGCCTTTGTTCTTGGACGTGGCGGCAGCAGTGTCCGCGGCCCGTCCGGGGGTGCGGGTGATTGGCGGGCGCTATGGTCTCTCCTCGAAAGAGTTCGACCCGGCCCAGGCGTTGGCCGTGTTTAAGAACATGGCGGCCTCGTCGCCGAAATGCCCGTTCACCGTGGGCATCAACGACGATGTGACCCATCTGTCGCTGGAGGTGGCGCCCTACGAGCCGGCGACGGACCAACGTCTCACCCAGGCGGTGTTCTACGGCTTCGGGTCCGATGGCACGGTGAGCGCCAACAAAGTGGCGGCGCGTATCGTGAGCGATGCCGCGGGCAAGTTCGTGCAGGAGTACTCCTGGTTCGATTCGAAGAAATCCGGCGGCCTCACCATCTCCTATATGCGCTTCGGAGATGCGCCTGTGCACGAGCCGTGGCTCATCACGAAGGCGGACTATGTGGCCTGCCACAAGGATATCTACGTGAAGCGCGGCTACGATTTGCTCGGTCGGTTGCGCGAGGGCGGCACCTTTGTGCTGAATGCGCCTTGGACGAGCGTGCGCGCGCTGGACGAGAACCTGCCCGCGCCGCTGCGCCGGGCCATTGCGTGCAAAAAGGCGGCGTTCTACGTGATAGACGCCTCGGCTTTGGCGGCACGGGAGAGCTTGGGTCCGCGCATCAACATGATTATGCAGACGGTGTTCTTCAAACTGGCCGATGTGATGGACTTCGATGAGGCCGCGCGGCTTTTGAAGGAGAACGTGGCCACGGTGTACGCTGCCAAAGGCGCCGATGTGGTGGCCTGCGACCAGGCGGCCATCGATGGCGCGGCGGCCGCGCTTGTGAAGATCGATTACCCTGCCAGCTGGGAGCGCGCCCGCGCGGCGGGCGAGGGTGCCGAGGACTATGCCGCCGGCAAGGGTGCGGCGCCGGCCCAGCGCTTGGGCTCGGTGCCCGGGGAGGATTCCTTCATCGAAAACGTCTTCCGCCCCATGGACGAGCTGCGCGGCGACGAGCTGCCCGTGTCGGCACTGGATCCGGCGGGCATCGTGCCGCCGGGCTCGGCCGAGTACGAGAAGCGCTGCGTGGCCCTGGAGATTCCCGAGTGGGATGCGACGAAGTGCATCGAGTGCTGCGAGTGCTCGCTCGTGTGCTCCCATGCCGCCATCCGACCCTACGTGGCCACCGATGCGGAGTTGGAAGGCGCGCCTGACGCCTTCGCCGCCAAGCCGGCGCACCTGCCGGAGCTTGCCGGCATGCGCTTCCGCATTCAGGTGTATCCGGAGGATTGCGTCGGCTGCGGCAGCTGCGCGGACAACTGTCCCGCGCCGGGCAAGGCGCTGCACATGCAGCCCATCGCCACCCAACTTGAGACCCAAAAGGCCAACCTCGCCTTCGCCCAAAAGAATATCGCGTTGAAGGACACCCAGGTGCCCACGACGAGCATCGCCGGCACCCAGTTGCAAAAGCCCCTGCTGGAGTTTTCCGGCTGCTGCGGCGGCTGCGGCGAGACGCCCTACGTGAAGCTGCTCACCCAGCTGTTCGGCGACCGCCTCATTATTGCGAACGCCACGGGCTGCTCGTCAATCTGGGGCGCATACATGCCCTCCATTCCCTATACCGTGAACCCGGCCGGACATGGGCCCGCTTGGGGCAACTCGCTGTTCGAGGACAACGGGGAATTCGGCTACGGCATCGCCAAGGCCGTGAAGGTGCGCCGGGCGCACTTGGTCGACCTGGTAAAGCGCGCCGTGGGGGAGCCGGTCGATGATGCTCCCATCGCCAATCCCGTCGGTGCCGACGCCCAGGCCCAGATCGATGGCCGCAGAGCAACGCCCACGGTACCGGACGATTCTGCGGTGGAAAAGGATGCTGGCGCAGGGATGGCCCCTGTCTTCTCGGCAGAGACGACGGCGCTTTTGAATGATTGGCTGACTTCCCGCGACGATGCGGATGCGGCCTACGAGGTGGGGCAGGCTGCTCAGCGGGCGCTCGAGAAGGAGCGCGCGGGCCTTCCCGCCGACAGCGAGGCGCGCCGGCTTGCCGATGAGATGCTCGACTATGGCGAGATGTTCGGGAAGAAGAGCGTGTGGGCCGTGGGCGGTGACGGCTGGGCTTACGATATCGGCTATGGCGGTCTTGACGAGGTGCTCGCCTCGGGCGAGAACATTAACGTGCTCGTGCTGGATACGGAGGGCTATTCCAACACCGGCGGCGAGATGTCGAAGGCCACTGAGCTGGGGAGCGTGTCCGGCTTCACTTTGGACGGCAAGCCCACGCCGCGCAAGGACCTCGGGCGCATGATGATGCAGTACGACTACGTCTATGTGGCCCAGGTGTGCCTCGGTGCCGACATGATGCAGACCATCCGCGCCCTGCGCGAGGCGGAGCGCTACGACGGGCCCTCCATCGTCATTGCGCTGTGCCCCTGCATCAGCTGGGGCATCAAGGGCGGCATGGGAACGAGCTTGCGCGTGGCCCGGGCAGGCGTGCAAGCCGGCTACTGGCCGCTGTTCCGCTTCAACCCGCTTCTGGCCATCCAGGGCAAAAACCCGCTTACGGTGGACTACCGCCAGCCCGACGGCAAGCTGGAGGCGTTCTTGGACGACCAGGACCGCTTCACTTCTTTGGAGCAGCGCGAGCCGGCGGCGGCTCGCGTGCTGCACAGCGAGCTTTCCAAGGATCTTGCCCGCGAGTACACCGAGATGGAGCGTGAGGTGAAGGTCTACGAGCCGACCGCCGAAAGCGTCGCCAAGGCGTAGCGCGAGTGGATATGCCAAAACGCGCAAGGGCCCGCTTCCGAACGAGGGAAGCGGGCCCTTGTTTGCGAGGGGTGAAGCCGAATGCTAGGCGGTCGGCTTGTCGGCGTCGTCAGCCGGCTCGGCGGCGGGCTCTTCGGGCGCCTCGATGACGGTCACGCCCTCCATGACGTGGTCGACGTTGCTGTCGGGCAGGATGATGGCCGGCTCGGCAGCAACGACGGCCTCGGCGGCGATGGGCTGCTGGGGAGCGACGGCGGCGGACTGGACCGGCTGCTGGGGAGTGACCGGGGCGGTCTGGGCGGGCTGCTGGGAAGCCGCCGGCGCAGCGGTCGGGACGGGCGCGTAGCCGTAGGCGGGGGCGCCATAGGGGGCAGCGGCGACGGGGGCGGCGTAGAGCTTGCGGTCCTTGCTGGCGAACACGGCCACGATGATGCAAAGCACGAGCGAGACCCAGCAGCCGCTGAGAAGGCTCACGACGGCGGCGACGATGTTCCAAATCATGACGCCCTTGAGCTTCTCGGGCTTGTTGGCCCCGCGCACGCCGAGAATGCCGGCGATGAGGATGAGCACAGCGCAGATGAGCACGAGGAACACGAGCACGCCCGCCACGCCGAGAATCATGTTCATATCGTCGACGGTGATGTAGTAGCCGTCGTCGGTGTAGAAGTAATCGTAGCCGGAACCGGAGATGGCGGCTCCGCCGGCGCCGAGGCCGGCCCAAACGACGAGCATGGCCAGCACGCCCAGGGCGGCGAGCACGATATTCGCGATGCTCATGCCCTTGATGGCCTTTGCATGGTTGGTGTTCATGGTGACTCTCCTTGAATCGAGGGGTATTGCAACGCTGCTCAGTATAGCGGTGGATTGTTGAGCTTAATAGTCGACTTTGAATTGTGAAGCGTTTGTTGACAACCGTCAGCAGGCTGTTTCGCGGTAGCGACGGGTGCAGGTGCGCACGATTTTGCGCAGCGAGGGCCAAAAGGGGGCTTCTTTTGCATTGCGCTGCGGGGAAATGTCGAGAAATTCCCTCATCAATGGGCAGTTCGTCCCTTAGAACGTGGACAATTTATGGGTATCTGGCGGGCAGCGGTCGCGTGGGGGCGCTGAGGGGCGCGTGGGAGGCGTTCTTGTGTGAAAATGAACGCCTGAGAGATAGGGTGTTACGAGGCTCGCGGAATGCGGACGCGGGCCCGCGCGAAGGAGATAAACGTCCATGGAGTTGACGCGGAGAGGCTTTCTGGCTCGCGCCGGCGCGGCTGCCGCCGGGGGAACGGTGCTGGGGCTGGGGCCCACTTGGGCCTGGGCCGACGAGGAAGCGCCCGAAGATGCGGCGGAGGCTACCCCCTCCGAAGAGGCTGCTGCGCCGGTAGGCCCCGTGGCGGTGTGCGAGGAATGTCCCGGCGGCTGCACGATGGTGCTCGAGGTGGACGATGAGCGCCTCGCGGCCGTTAAGGGCGATGCGGCCAACCCGCTGTCCGAGGGACGTCTGTGCCTGCGGGCCCAGGTGCTGCCCGAAGTGCGCGAGGGCGCGGCCGGCCCATCCGGCGAGACGGCGGGCATCCCGGTCCGTCTGCAGACGCCGCGCGTGCGCCGTGCCGGGTCGGATGCGTGGGAGGATATCTCCTGGGATCGCGCCCTGGACGAGATCGCCAATCTGGTGAAGGACACCCGCGATGCCACGTTCGAGGAGCGCATCGAGGCGGCCGAGAGCGCCGATGAGACCGAGGACGCGCGTGCGAACTCCTTCGACGATTGGGATTGGAGCGATGCGGGGCAAGAGCGCCGTCCGAGCGGCGTGCCGGTCATGCGCACCCAGGCCATCGGCAGCTTCGGCGGCGGACGTCTTCTTGTGGAGGAGCAGTATCTGCTCATGAAGGCCCTGCGTTCTTGGGGCGTTGTCAACCTCGATTCCGAGGCGGCTTTTGGGCGGCGGGCCTTTGCGGCCGGCGCGGAGGCGACGCTCGGCATTGCCGAGCCCGACGGGCTGTGGTCCGATATCGCCAACGCCGGCGCGGTGCTTACGCTGGGTGCCGACATCGCCCAAAGCCAGCCTGTTGCCCTGCGCTGGGTGGAGCGCGCCCGAGATGCCGGCGCCGTGTGGATCGTGGTCGATCCGGTGCGCTCTGCTACTGCCGAGATGGCCGACATCCATGTGCCCCTGCGCCCCGGCACCGACATCGCCTTTCTGGGTGGTATGGCCAAGTACGTCATGGACAATGCGCTGTGGCAGCCGGAGTACGTGCTGAACTTCACCAACGCCTCTTATCTAATGGATCCCGCTTTCGGCTTCGACGACGGCGCCGGCGCCTTCTTCGGCTGGGACCCCATGACGGGCGCCTACGACAAGGCGAGCTGGGCCTATCAGACCGACGGGTTCGACACGTGGAACATGCGCTACGACGGCGAGTACGCCTGGGTGCGCGGCGAGGGCGTCCCGGTGTGGGCGATTCCCTCCCAGCCGCGCTGCCAGCGCAACATCACCCTGCAAGATCCCGCGTGCGCCTGGGTGCGCGTGCAGGAGTTCCTCGCCCGCTACGATATGGACACCGTGGCTGCGGTGTGCGGCGTGGAGCGAGCACTGCTCGAGCGGGCCTATGGCGCCTTTGCCGCTACGGGCGTTCCGGAGGGCGCGGGCAAGATGCTCGTCGGGCCGGGACTGGTGCAGCACGGCACGGGGGCCCAGGCGTCGCGCGCGGCGTCTTTGGTGCAGCTTCTGCTGGGAAACGTGGGCGTGCCCGGCGGCGGGCTTTCCTATATGGGCGGCGCCGCCAACGAGATTGCCGCTGATGCCGTGGGTCTGGCCCCCGGCTCCTTTGACGGCGGCCTTCCCTGGCCTACCGAAGACGAGACGACGCTGAAGGCGTGGCTCGAGGCCCACACGGCTTCGGCGGGTTTCGGCTCGCGCCGGCCCAAGGAGCTCGTCTCGGCCCTGCGCGAATGGTGGGGAGAGCGGGCCGCTTCCGACAACGATTACGGCTACGACTGGCTGCCCAAGGCGCCGGCGGGCGGTGCCTCCTTCAGCGAGGCGCTGCGCGCAGGAGCCTTGCAGGGGTGCTTTTTGTGGGGCGCCGATTTGGTCGGCCAGAGCGGTCAGGGGGCGACGGCTGAGGATATGGGCCGGCTTTCCTGGCTCGTGGTGGCCGACGGCTCGCCGAACCTTGCAGCCTCGTTCTGGGAGCGCGTGGAAGACCCTTCCCAGCAGCAGACGACGGTGTTCCAGCTGCCCTGCGCCCTCGGGTTCGAGAAGACGGGCATCCGCGCGAGCGGCGGCCGGGTGCTGCAGCACGCCACGGCGGCTTTGGCGCCGGCGGGGGAGTGCCGCACCGACGCGGCCATCATCGGCGAGCTATGGGAGCGGGTGTTCAACCTTTACGACACGAAGGGCGGTACGGCGGTCGATCCCATTCTGAACGCGAAATGGGATTACACGACCGCCGACGGCATCGATTTGGTGAAGGTGGCCTGGGCGCTGAACGGCTATGTGGTTGAGGACAGCAACTGGGGCGCCGGCGAGATGGTGTTTTTGGAAAACGCCGCCAGCTTGCGCGCCGACGGCACAACGGCCTGCGCCGTGGCCCCGTTCGCGGGCCTGTGGTGCAATGGGAGTGCGGCGGGGGATGCGGCCGAGCAGCCGGTGGGCCGCCGCGACGGCGCCGACGAGAGCGGCTTGGGGTTGTATGGCGGCTGGGGCTTCGCGTGGCCGGGCAACGTGCGCGTGCGCGGCAATCGCGCGAGTGCGAACTTGGCGGGACAACCCTGGGTGCGCGAGCGCAACCTGCTTTCCTGGGAAGGGGAGAGCTGGACGTGCGTCGACGCCCCGGATTTCCCCACGCTGCGCGACGGACGCTGGCTCGAGCCGGACAACCTCGCCTTCCCCGGCGTGTGGGAGCAGGTGGGCCTTTTGGTGTCGGACCGGTTGGACGACGGCCCGCTGCCCGAGCACTACGAGCCCCTGGAGTCGCCGCTGAACAACCGCCTGAACGGCGCCTACGCCTCGCCGGTGCTGCTCGCGGCCGCCTCGAGGGCCTCTCAGGGCACCGCCGGCGACGGCGCGCTGGACGACGCGCTTGCCGATGCCCTGGCTCCGGATTACTCTGCGGCGCAGGTCGATCGCGCGACCTATCCCATCTCGGCCATCATCAACGGCGCTGATGCGCGCGATGGCGCCCGGCGGGTCGAGAGCGCGACGCGCGCAGCTTTGGATCCCGGCTGCTTTATCGAGGTGTCGGCGAACCTCGCCCGTATTCGCGGTTTGGAAACGGGCGATGTGGCGCGCGTGTTCAACGAGCGCGGGTCGATGGAGGCGCCCGTGCTCGTCACGGACCGCATCTGGCCCTTCCAGTGCGAGGACAACGAGGGGCACTACCTTTGTCTGAACGGCGTGGAATGCCGCGGCGATGAGACGCCCTCGCGTTTTTGGAGCGCCTTGGTTCCCGCAGTGGAAAGCCCGGTGGGCGCTGCTCGCGAGGTCAAGGGCTTTTTGGTCGATATCGAGAAGGCCTAAGGGGGCATCATGGCTGAAAAGGCACTCTATTTTGACGGCAGCCGGTGCTCTGCATGCCAGGCTTGCGTGGCTGCTTGCGGGCGGCATTTCGGCATTACGGACGATGCGGGCGTCCGCGACGAGACTGCGCGTGCTTTCGGAAGGGCGCTGACGCTTGATGAGGAGGCCCCTCTGGCGGTGGCGCGCACCGAGCGCGTGCTGGCCGACGGAAGCGTCGTTTGGGAGCCATCGCGTTTGGGGTGCGTTCATTGCGCTCAAGCTCCCTGCGCGGAAGTGTGCCCTACGGGCGCGTTGGCCGTCAGCAACGCAATGGGCTTTGTCGCTTTGGACGGCAGCCGCTGCGTGAGCTGCCATATGTGCGCCATGGTCTGCCCTGCCGATGCCCCGCGCCACTATGGCGAGCGGGGCGAAGTGCGTCTTTGCGATGGGTGCGCGGCCGAGGTGGCCGAAGGCGGCGTGCCGGCCTGCGCGGCGGCCTGCCCCTTGGATGCCCTCGTGTTCGACGACCGCGAGGCAGCGGTGGCCCGTGCCAACGAGCGTGCGGCGGCCTTGCGCGAGCGCGGCTGGGGCGATGCCTCGGTGCTCGGCGTGAGCGAGCAGGGCGGACACCATGTGGTGCAGGTCATGAAGTACGGTGTGGCCGGCAGCGCTCACGAGACGCTGGCGAACACCGGCGAAGTGGAATGGCTCGATGCGGCGAAGATGGCCGGACCCGTGTCTTTGGGCATCCTCGGTCTCGCCGCAGCGGGCGCGGTGGTCGGCTATTCTGTCGAGTCCCGTAAGCAGCAGGCCGCCGAGGCCGAGGCGGCCGCCGCTTCGGCGGGCACGTTCAGTCCGTTACTGATTGAAGAGGACTTCGAGGGCGAGGGCGAGGAGGCATCTCGCGACGTGGTCGGCGAGTCGGCCCTGCAGGCGGCTTTGCGCAAGCGCAACGCCCTGCGTTCCAAGAAGGGCGCTACCCCGGCTGCAGCCGCTGCGGCAGCGATCGCCGCCGTGCCGGTGGAAGAGTACCATTGGTATACCGCTGAAGCGTCCAAGCCGCTTGAAGACTATCTTGCGCTCGATACCGAGCCGCGCCTGGTGAGCTGCGGCCGCGAGCGCTTCGGCATGAAGGAGTACGCAGCTGCCGACGATGCGCAGGCCGCCGCTTCCGGCGACGTGGGCGACACCGGCGAGATTCCCGTCGTAGACGAGCTGAGCGACACCGGCGAGCTTTACGACGTGGAAGAGTTCAACCGTCTTCTAGCCGAAGACGCCGCCCTCGCCGAAGAAGCCGAGTTGCTGCTCGAAGATGCAGAAGAGAACGGGGCAGAAGAGGGCATCGCTTCTGCCGAAGAGGCCGCTCTAACGGAGGACGTCGTCTCTGTCGAAGAGGCCCCAGCCGAAACCACCGAAGAGGCGGAAGGGTCTGACGCAACCGAGGCATAGCGAATTCGGTATGTTGAATATGCCACAATGCAAAACTGCAAGGGACGGAACCGAACCGCGCCCCGCAGGGTCTAGGCCGCTCCTCCTGGTCACGGTTGGGGGCGGGCTTTTTCGCGCCTACGCCTTTTGTCGCAATAGTTCGAGCTTGGCTTTTAGTTTGTTGTAGTGACGCAGTTCTTCGGGGGTCCAAGAGCCGAAGAGGATGTCCTTTAGGGCGTCGCTCGCGGTGCCCCGATAGGTTTCGCTTGGGAAAAGCTTGGTCTGGCTGCGATCGTAGAGGGAAATGCCCTCGAACAGCCCGCTTTCTTCGAGGATGCTCAGGTTCGAAACAATTTGGTCGATGATCTTGTTGTGATAGGCGGGGTCGGTAGCGCGGGGTGTTGTGCCGGCGAGGCGCATTTCCTCATAGCGTATCTGGCAGCTTACAAGTGAGATCTCAGGCTTCACTGTCATGAGCGCCAGCGATACCTCGTAGCCCCGCTCTTGAAGCAGTCTCGCCGTCTTCGTCGGCGCTTCAGCCGTACGCAACGTTCCCTCGATGATGAGGTTGTAGCCAATACGGGAAAGCGAGTCGATAAGAGCTTCGGTCATACGACCCGCCCAAGGTGCCGTGTAGTTGACGGCCTCGTCGCCGTAGGCATGCTGTAGTTCGGCGAAGCGGGGATGGAATTTGCGGTAATCATCGCCAATGACGCTGATGATATTACCTGCGAGATTGCTTCGAATGATCTTATGGAGGGTGGTTTTGCCGGCACCGCTTTGGACACCAAGCAGGAAAGCCTGCGGCGGTGAGGCAAGGGTTGGCCTATAGGCATTGAGGAGGTTCCAGCGAAGCTCTTCAAGCTTTTCCTGGAATTCCTTTTCAGAAAACTGTTCCAGGTCTTTCATTGCTAGGCCGCCTTTGCGAGCTGAGTTTCAATGAGGCGCTGAAAACCCTTAAGCTGCCCCCGTATTTCTCCCAAACTGGCCTTATCGGTTGTTGCATTGGAAAGAATTTCGGGAACAAGGCGAGCGATTTGCTGCTCGATGTCGTCGTAGATCATCGCAGGTGCATCGTCGCCCTTGAGGCGCGCGTCGGCGCGAGCTTTGGAGATTTGAGCCATGATGTCCCAGGCAGTTTCGTTCAGCACTTCCTGCTGCAAGGTGAGCTCGTAGATTTCGGTCATGCCCATGATGTCCCCTTCCTCGTCGAACGTGACTTCTGCGTAAATGATCTTCTCGACTGATGCGCGTTGTTTGGAGGTGAGCACGTCGCCATCGCGCCTAAGGCAATCGGCCATAAATTCGGGAATAGTCGCGGCACGGATGAGGTTCGCGTTGGCCTTGGAGGGCGTTACCCCTTGCTCGTAGCGAGCGATGCTGGCCTCGCCAATGCCAAGGATACGCGCAAAGGCCTGCTGCGAAAGCCCATAGCGCTTGCGAATGCTCTTAATAGTCTGCGGTGTGATTTCGTCAATCATGGCTGTTCCTTCAAACGATGAATATGACGTATTTAACATATCATCTTTTGAGGAATAGCGGAAGAGAAATTTAATAGAAAGATAGATAAATTGCTTGTAATAAATCAGTCAAAAGATAGAGAAAGGCGACTCCGAAGAGTCGCCTTTCTGAAAAAGCCAGGATGCTAAAGTCCGCCCTCTAATCGCGGGTGAGTTTGCGGTGGAGGCGGTGGGGCTTGGCGGCCTCCTTGCCCAGGCGTGCCTCGCGATCGGCCTGATAGCTCTCGAAGTTGCCCTCGAAGAAGTGCCAGCGGCCGGGGTTCTCGTCGTCGCCTTCCCAGGCCAGGATATGGGTGGCGATGCGGTCGAGGAACATGCGGTCGTGGCTGACCACCACCGAGCAGCCGGGGAAGTCGAGCAGGGCAGCTTCTAGGCTGGAGAGCGTTTCCACATCGAGGTCGTTGGTGGGCTCGTCCAAAAGCAGCAGGTTGCCGCCCTCTTTCAGCGTGAGGGCCAGGTTCAGGCGGTTGCGCTCGCCGCCCGAAAGCACGCCGGCCGGCTTCTGCTGGTCAGCACCTTTGAATCCGAAGGCGGCCACGTAGGCGCGGGAGGGCACCTCGGTTTCGCCGACCATCATGTAGTCGGTGCCGCCGGACACCACTTCCCACAGCTTCTTGTCCGGGTCGATGCCGGCGCGGTTCTGGTCCACGTAGGCGATCTTCACTGTCTCGCCCACTTCCAGCTCGCCGCCATCGAGGGACTCCAGGCCCACGATCGTCTTGAACAGCGTGGTCTTGCCCACACCGTTGGGGCCGATGACGCCCACGATGCCGCCCTGGGGCAGCTCGAAGGACAAGTCGTCGATGAGCACGCGGCCGTCGAACTCCTTGTGCAGGTTCTTCGCCACGAGAACCTTCGAGCCCAAGCGCGGGCCGGCGGGAATCTGAATTTCCGCGAAGTCGAGCTTCTTGGCCTTACCGGCTTCGGCCACCATGGCGTCGTAGTTGGCCAGACGGGCCTTCGACTTGGCCTGGCGCGCCTTCGGCGAGCTGCGCACCCACTCCAGCTCGCGCTCCATGCGCTTGGCGAGCTTCGCCTGGGCCTGGCCCTGCTGGGCCATACGGGCAGCCTTGGTCTCCAGATAGGTGGAGTAGTTGCCTTTGTAGGGGAACAGCTGGCCGCGGTCCACCTCGCAGATCCACTCGGCGGCGTGGTCGAGGAAGTAGCGGTCGTGGGTGACGGCGAGCACAGCACCGGGATAATTCTTCAGGTGCTGCTCGAGCCACAGCACCGACTCGGCGTCAAGGTGGTTGGTGGGCTCGTCCAAAAGCAGCAGGTCGGGCTGTTCCAGCAGAAGACGGCAGAGCGCCACGCGACGACGCTCGCCACCGGAAAGGATGTTCACGGGAGCATCCGGATCAGGGCATTGCAGCGCGTCCATGGCCTGGGAGAGCTGGGAATCCAGATCCCATCCGTTAGCGGCATCGATTTCATCCTGCAGCTTGCCCATCTCGTCCATGAGCGCGTCGAAGTCGGCGTCGGGCTCGGCCATTTCCTCGCCGATCTTATTGAAGCGCTCCACCTTGGCGAGCACGTCGGAAAACGCCATCTGAATGTTCTCGAGAACGGTTTTGTCCTCGTCCAGCGGCGGCTCCTGCAAAAGGATGCCCACAGAATAGCCCGGCGTCAGGCGCGCCTCGCCGTTAGAGACCTCTTCCAGCCCGGCCATCACCTTCAAAAGCGTGGACTTGCCCATGCCGTTGGGGCCCACGACGCCGATCTTCGCGCCGGGGTAGAACGACAGGCTGACATCGTCGAGAATGACCTTGTCGCCCACAGCCTTGCGAGCCTTGTACATTTGGTAGATGAACTCCGCCATGATGCTCCTGTTCTTTGCGTCCGCCGCAGCCGTACTGCAGCGAGGGCGTTCAATGCTTGGGCGGTATTTTCCCAGAAGCTATCCGTCTTCGCTATGGGGCTTATGGGATACTAGAGGAAAACCGCGACTGAGGGAGTCATATGATTCGCATTCTGTTTGTTTGCCACGGGAACATCTGCCGGTCGACGATGGCCGAGTTCGTGCTGAAGGACATGGTGGCTCGCCGCGGGCTGGCTGACAAGTTCGAAATTGCCTCGGCGGCCACAAGCACCGAGGAGGTAGGTAACCCTGTGCATCCGGGCACGCAGGCGGTCCTGCGCGAGCACGGCCTCGGCGGTTTCGAGAAGAAGCGCGCCCGTCAGCTGCGCCGGGCCGACTACGACCAGTGGGATTGCCTCATCGGCATGGACACGGCCAACATCCGCAACATGAACTGGATTTTGGGCGGCGATCCCGAGGGCAAGGTGCACAAGCTTCTGGAATTCGCCGGCACAAACCGCAGCGTGGACGACCCCTGGTACACGGGCGATTTCGAGACCACCTACAACGATGTGGTCGACGGCTGCGAGGGCCTGCTGGCGTATTTGGGGTTCTAGCCGAGCCTTCAGCCTTTCCAGCCTGTCGCTTGGTGCGCGATGTGCTAGGCCCCATCGCCTCTGCCCGCTTGGGCGTCCAATACGGTGAATCGAATAACTTGTTTCAGCGAGAAACCTTGGTTGCGCTTGACCTTGACGTAGGGAGAACCCTTATCTTCGCGGTGCGCAGCGATGAGCTAGACGCACCGCGTTGGCCAATCGGAGGGATTGGCCGCACAGACCGCAAGACCGAGGAGGTGAGGGGCGGGCGGTCTTCCAGAGCGTCCCGCAGCGAGGGGGCTTTGGCGCGGTTCAAACTGCGAACAAGGAGACAAGAAAATGAGAAACCGAAAGAGAGAGGCCCTTGCTCTAGGTACGATGTGCCTGGTTGGGGCCCTGGTCTTTGGAAGCTTAGGGGGATGTGCCCCCAAGGCGACGGACGGGTCGTCGGCGTCGGCGGGCGATGAGGCGAAGCCGTCGGCTGCTTCCACGTACCTGCCGGCGGTCATCGAAAAGGAGAACGGCGTAAAAGTGCAGCGCACGCCAGATGAGACCGTAGAGCAGAACACGCTGGATGGCGGCTACTCCTACTTCCTCCAGAGCGAGGAGACCATCGAGAAGGCGCCGTACAACACGACGTACCTGCACGCTGACGAGCGCGGCTGCGGCTCGTGCCACGAGGATTTGGCCGAGAAGCTCAACAATATGACGTGGAGCCATGTCGATCTGACGAACAGCTACGGCATTCAGATTACCGTGCAGATGTGCAAGGACTGCCACACATTCGGCTACGGCTACATGGCCAATCAGCACTCGTTCGGCAGCATCATCCACGGCATCCACGAGGACGCAAGCGATGACATCGATTGCTGGAGCTGCCATGTGGGCACCGATCCGGCCAAGGGCATGCAGCTGTGGGACGAGGCCAAGTACACCCAGCTGCGCGGTATTCGTGCCGTGTCGCCGGTCGAGGGTGATTTCTCCTACGACCAGGATAAGATTACGCCCAACGACGCTCTGTTCGACTTCGATTGGCTGTACTACGACAACGACTACCTGCGTCACGAGAAAACTGCCGAGAACGCCGAGCTGGATCAGGAGACCTTCGACAACTGGACGGTGACGGTGAGCGGCGCGGTGGCAAACGAGAGCACCAAGACGCTTCCCGAGCTGGTGGAGGCCTTCGGCACTGAGGACATGACGGCCACGCTGCACTGCACGCTGGACTCCATCGGCGGTCCGCTGATTCAGAACTGCGAGTACACCGGCGTGCCGTTGAAGAAGATGCTCGAGGCGGCGGGCGTTGCCGAAGACGCGGCGGCGCTGCAGATTCTCTCTTCGGATGGCTTTGTCGAGGTCATGGACATCGCCAAGGCGGACAACACGTTGCTCGGTCTTGAGGTGAACGGCGAGACGCTGCCCTGGGCCCAGGGATACCCGGTCGTTCTCGTTGCGCCGGGCGCGGCGGCGCCGGCCTGGGTGAAGGAAGTCTCCGATATCGTCGTGCTGACGAAAGAGGAGGCGGCCGCCTATCAGGAATGGAACGGCTGGCCCAAGGAGATCGACGGCAGCTATCTGGACTACTACGCACCGGGCAGCTGGCCGTTCGTGACCGACTCGACGGAGTTCGTCAACAAGCCGAGCGCGGCCATCTTCGACTTCCAGAACGGTCAGATCATCGAGACGGGCAAACCCTACGAGTTCACGGGCTATGCCACGGCCTATGACGAGACCATTGCTGCGGTTGAGTTCTCCATGGACGGCGGCATCAGTTGGACGCGGTTCGATACTCCGAACGTGACGAATGCGCAATGGGTTATCTGGCACTTTACCTATACGCCGCCCGAGGATTCCGCCTATGTGCTTTCCGTGAGGGCTATTACCGACACGGGCCGCGTGAGCGACGAGCCGGTCGAGATGATGTTCAACGCAAAGTCCGCGAGCTAGCAGGGGGCAATCATGAGTAAAAAGGGATCTATCGCTATGAGCGTGGTGGCGCTTGGCGCCATGACGCTGTCAACCTTGCCGCTGGGTCAAGCTTCGCTGGCCCAGGCGGCCGAGGGGCCCGAAGGCGCCGATGTTGCTGCCGCGGAGGCTGTTGAGGGCCAGGGGCAGGTTACTGCGGTCAACCAGGTGAGCAACATCGAAGGGACGTTCACATGGAACCAGGACGCCGTCGCTGATAATCCGACGCTGAGGAAAGTGCTTTACGAAGGGGTGTCGACCTATCTTTGCGGAGTGCACGGCAATGTGGCCGATGTGGCCGCCGGCGCCGCTTCGTTGAATCGCCCGGTGGTGGAAGGCGAGAAGATCGTCGCCCTTAAGGTGAGCGGCGATGTTGGCGCCTCCTTCGTCGCCTCGATTGACGAGTGTCTGGAACAGGCTCCCATCAAGACTACGCTGGGCTGCACCTGCGCGGGCAACCCCGCCGACGGGCGCGCGAGCGCGAATGCGGAGGTAACCGGCTTTTCGGTCAAGGCGCTCATCGAGCGCGCCAAGCCCTCCGATGAGGCCAACACCATCACGTTCACGGCCCAGGACGGCTATGGCGTGTCGCTTCCTCTGTCCTATGTGATGCAGCGCCATAGCGTCATCGTCACCGAGGTTGGCGGCGCGACGGTCAATGAGGCGCTCGGATGCCAGAACCAGCTTTGGCTCGGGGCGACGTCGGCTCGTTCTTTTGTCCGAGATGTCGTGTCCATCGAGATAACCTGCGAGGACGCCGTGCCTGAGATACCGCAGGCGGAAGGCTGCAACCAGCCCAATGTCGGCGTCTTGTCGGGCGAGGCGATCGCGTGATACCCGCCATCGAAGCTGTCGTCGGGCATCCGGTGGAAGTGAAGGGCTATGCCCAGAACTTCGACGGGCCTATCGGAGCCATGGAGTTCTCCTGCGACGGTGGAGCGACGTGGACGACCTATGAAACCGCAGGAGCCGACCAGTCGCTCAACGTGAATTGGAGCTTCAGCTTCACTCCCGAGAAATCGGGGGCCTATGAGCTGCTCGTTCGCGCCGTGACGGATGAGGGGGCATCGACGCCCGAACCTGCTGTGGTGCGCGTGAACGTGCGGGAATAAGCGCGGCTCCTCTTCGAGCATGAGGGCCTTTCGGGCGAACGCTGCCCGAAAGGCCCTTTTATTGGCTGCACCCTGCGACGGCCACGGGAATCTGCTGCTTGAACAGCATATCGCGCCCGTCAAAGTCGAAGGCGGGCGTATCGGCGATGATTTCACCGAGATAGTCGCCGACGATTTCGAAGTGGTGCTCGTCGGCGTAGGCGAGCAGGGTCTCCAGCCCCGAGAGCTCGGCGTTGCTTCCGTCGCGGGAGACGTAGTGGTCGGTATAGAGCGTCAGGTAGCGCCCCGCCGGAATGGTCTCGAGTGCGCAGCCTTCTGGCGCGTGCTCCCGGTCTATCATGACGAACGAGCCCGAGAGCCTGAAATTGCGGGCAAGGAGGTCTTCCTGCGCGATGCGGCAACCGACGCCTCTGAAAAGCGAGCGCGGCAGGCCCTGGTCAAGAATGGCGCGCTTGGTCTGACGCAGATTGATTTCCCATTCCCGCACGAACGCCTCGCCGTCGTTGGTCACCTTGACGGCTGCCTCATGGAAGATGCCGAAGTTCACCAAGGTGCGCTCCGGGATGTTCTCAACCATGACGACGTTGAACAGCGGGCTTTCGCGAATGGTCTGGCAGCTGGCTAACAGTCGCTGAGCGTCCGCGAGGGCGGATCGCTGCTGACAGATGGATTGCTCAAGGGCGCCAATGCGGCCCGCAAGCGCCGCCTCGAGAGATTCGATGTCGCGGTGCTCCAAAATGCTCCGAATCTCATCGATGCTGAATCCGAGTTCCTCGAACTCGATAATCATGTCGATCGTCGAGCTTTGTTCCAGCGAGTAATAGCGGTAGCCGTTCGAATCGTCTATGCGGTCGGGATGCAGCAATCCTTTGCTCTGATAGAATCGCAAAGCGCGCTCGCTCACGCAGTTGAGAGCAGCCATTTCCCCAATGCTGACATTCGCCTCGTCCACAGGCGTTCACCCCCCTCGGTAGGTGTCCATGATAGCACGCTGAAGCAGGCACTGAGGGTTTATGGGCGAGTCGGGAGATCTACTTCTTCAGCAGGTGCCGGAAGGCGGCTATGGGGTGGTGGGCAATCATGCGGGGGCCGGCGTAGCGCATGACGGCGCGGATCTGCTCGCGCTCGGCTGGGGCGTAGCAATGGTTGCCGCACTCCTCGCAATTGGTCTTGCGATCCATGGAGCGGCAGCGCTCGGTGCGCAGGACGCAGTAGTCGTCGATGGCCTTGCAGGCGGGGCAGAGCTCCTCGCCGGCGAAACTCGTTTCGGTGCGCGTTGCGGCGTCGTGGTTTCCGGCACAATAGATTGCCACCATGTTCGAAATGGTGCGCTTCTCGCGCTCGCGGCGGCGGGCGACGGCGGGGGTGTCGGGTGTTTTGGCCATGGGGCGCACTTTAGCAGAAGCGCTGCCGCTGCGTAATTGGCTTCGCATAATTCCCAAGGTGCCTGCTGCGTGATAAGCGTGGGTTATTCGGTGCCGCGCCTGTGGTCTGCGCCCTAGTGGCGCTGCAGAATCACGTAGCGGTTGAGGTTGCCCGGCTTGCCGTCGGCGGAGAAGCGGGCGAGTTCGCGGAAGGTGGGGCTGGAAGAGTGGGCTTGGGCCAATGCTTGTTGGACGTTTGCGAGAAGGGCGTCTATCTCGGCGTCGGGCGTGTGGTGGCAGAAGCGGTAGACGCGCTCGGCCTCCTGCCAGCCGAGAAGGAAGTCGTTTTCCTGGAAGAGGGGCAAGTTGTGCTCGGCGCGGCCTGCGGCGGTGACGGCTTCGGCTTTGGCGGCGAGGCGAGGGTCGTTCAGGAACTGCCAAAACGACACGAGGGCGAACCCGCCAGGGCGCAGGGCGCTTATAAGTTCCTGGAGGATGCGGGTGCGCAGGGCGAAGGTGGGCACGTGGTGCATGAGCCCGAAAGCCACCGCGATATCGCAGGTGCCAGGGTTGGCGAGCGGGGTGCCGTGGTTGTTGAGCAGGTGCTCTACCAAGTCGGTCTCTTGGAATTCCAGGGTGAAGCGCTCGGAAAGCGGGGCGGTGCCGTCTTCCGCCAAGGCGGTGCAGTTGTCCAGGGCGCACACGGCGACAGGCCCCCGGGTATGCGTGGCGAGGAAGCGCTCGAAGCGGAGGTTGCCGCAGCCGACGTCGAGCACGGCGAGGGGTTCGGCGGCCAGTGAGGGGCGCTGTTCGGAGATGACCTCCCAGGCCTTTTCCCAGCCGTGCCAGGGTGCTTGCCGGGTGACGGAAAACGAGGCAGCCTCGCGGGCGTAGAACTCCGTGGTGAGCGCGCTGAGCTGGCGGACGACGGCGGCGGGGTAGGCGTTTGGATGCGCCGCGTCATGCGGTCGCCCTACGCGCGCGGCAGCGGTACTTTCGTTGGCGGCTCTGCTCATGACAGCGGCCGCTTTTGGTAGGGGCCGGCGTCTTCGAAGCCCAGGCTGCGGTAGTAGGCGCGGGTGCCCACAGCGCTGATGACGTTGAGGGCGGCATAGCCCGCTGCGCGCGCCTGAGTGCAGGCCTCCTCCACGAGCTTGCGGCCCAGTCCCAGATGCTGGGTTCCCTCGCCGGTTGTGTGCAGCGCGGCCACCTTCCCGTAGACGTGCACTTCGCGGATCATCGCCTCGCCGGGTACGGGAAGGCCGCATGCATCCTCTGGCAAATGCGGTGCTTCGGGGGCATCGGGACATTGCTCCACGGCGGCCCAATCGGGCAGCGACAGGCGGCAGAAGCCGGCGATCTTGCCTGCGGGGGTGACCCACTGCAGGAAGTGCTCCTCGGTGGTAGCCGTTTGGTAGACGATGGTCTCCAGGGCGAGATTTTCCACCTCGGCGCCTTCGACGGAAATCTCGCGGGAGCGAATTTCCCGAATAGGTTCACCGGCTTCTTCCACGGCGGCCTCCACGATCTGGCGGAGGTTGGTCTTCTTGTTGCCGGCGAGGATGTCGGTGGCCGAGATGTCGCGGATCATGCGGGAAATGCGGGTCCAGGGCGGGGTGGCGAGCACGTCGGCGACGAGGACGCCCACGAGCTCCTCTTCGGTGTAGGGGCGCCAGCGGCCGGCTTCGAAGCAGTCGGTGAGGTGGGCGCTTTCCACGAGGCAGCAGGGGTAGAGCTTCACCTCGTCGGGCAAAAAGGCCGGGTCGGTGATAAGGCGGCGATAGTCGGCGAGGTCGCCTTCCGGCGTGGCGCCGAGCAGGTTCACCATGAAGTGGATGTGGTTCTTGAACCCGTAGCGGCGCAGAAGCGCCATGGCCTGCGCGATGCGTGCGGAGGTGATGGCGCGCCCGTTGGCGGCAAGCAGGTCGTCGTTCAAGCTCTGGATGCCGATCTGCACCTTGGTGCAGCCAAGCGCACGCAGGGTGCGGCAGCTTTGCTCGGTAACGAGGTCGGGCCGGGTCTCCACCACGAGTCCCACCACACGCTTGGCCGCTCCCTCGTTGGCGCGGTGCAGTGCGAAGAGGGCGTCCCAGGAGAGATCCCTCTCGCCATCGTTCCGTAGGGGCAGACCTCGGTCTGCCCTCCGGTCCTCCGTTAAAATTTCGGGATGCGATAATGCCGCGGAATCGTGTCCGCATAGGGTCCTGTCGCCATAAACAATCCCCCAGGCCTCGTTGTACGTCAGCTCGCCCGCGTTGATGCGCTGCTGGATGTCAGCCGCGGCTTCGGCCAGCTCGTTTCGTTCGCGGGGAAGGCCTTGCGTTTCGTGCCACGCGCGGCGCTCTGCGGCCGTACGGGCGCGCTCCTCGTCGCTTGCATTCAGCGCGCGAAACAGCTCGCCGATGAACCAGCGCTGGTAGGCTTCCGGGTAATCGCTCCACGTGCCGCCGAGCACGATGAGCTCAACCTTGTCGGTAACATGTCCCATGTCCGTAAGCGCCCGCAGGCGTGCGGTCACCTGCAGATAGGGGTCGAACCAGCAACGTTCGGCGCGCTGGCAGGCGGGCTCGTCGGACAGGTAGCTTTTCGGCATGCGGATGTCGCTCGGGCAGAACACGCAGCTGCCCGAGCAGGGCCAGGGTTTGGTGAGCACGGTAATGGTGGCCACGCCCGAGGCGGTGCGCCGGGGCTTGGCCTGCAAAAGACGCACGATGGCCGCGTCGGTCTCTGGCGCCACGTTCCAGGCCGCCCAGCGCTCAGGCTCCTCAGAGCGCACGCGCAGATAATAGGGGAGCAGCCGCCGCTTCGCCACCTGGCGCGTGCCGTCGTGAGCAGCGCGGTTGTAGCGCCGCACGAGCTTGTCGAGCCACACGGCATCAACGGTCTCACCCTCATCCAAGGCAGCGATTATTTCCAGCAGCGCTTCTTCCATGCCCATATTATAGGCGCAGCGGTAACATGCGTGGGAATTGCAGAAAAGTTTCGATAGTGGTGCATCTGACAGGTCGAACTATGTCTGATTGGGGTAAGACCAATCTAAATATAACGATAACCGATATATTTAGACAGAATCATCTTCTCGATCTGAAGCGAGATGCACCACTATCGAAGAAATAATGCATTTGGCAGCGAATTTGCGCATCGGCAGGGCGTCTCTGCCAACCGCATTTTGCAGCGAACCTGCACATCGGCAGCGTGCCTCTTTCGGCATGCACTCGCGTTATAGCGCGGCCTTGATGGCGGCGAGCAGCTCGTCGTAGGTTTCCAGGGCGGGCAGTTCCGGATGCTCGGCCTTGATGGCGTCGGTGGAGCGGAACAAAAAGCCTGCTTTGGAATCGAGAATCATGCCCAAATCGTTGTGGGAATCGCCGGCGGCGATGGTCTGAATGCCGCAGGAATGCAGCGCGCGCACCGTGGTGAGCTTGCTTTCGGGGCAGCGCATCTTGAAGTCGGTGATGGTCCCGTCGCCAGCCACCACCAGCTCGTTGCAAAACAGCGTCGGCCAGCCGAGCTTTTCCATGAGGGGGCGGGCGAACTGCTCGAAGGTGTCGGAGATGATGATGACCTGGGCGGTGGCGCGCAGCTCATCCAAAAACGCGCGGGCGCCCTCCATGGGGTCGATCTTCGCGATGACGGCCTGCACATCGGGAAGGCCCAAGCCGCGCTCGCGCAGGATGTTCAGGCGATAGTTCATGAGCTTGTCGTAATCGGGCTCGTCGCGCGTGGTGAGCTTCAGCTCGGGGATGCCCGACTCCTCGGCAAAGGCAATCCAAATCTCGGGGACCAGCACGCCTTCCAGATCGAGGCAAACGACGTTCATGGGGCTTCTCCCTTCCGCAGGTTTTCGAAAAGTGGCCCCAGCATAGCGCTCGAGACGGTAGAATGGCCTAACGCACTAGGCGACAGGTGAAATTGACGTAGCGAGGAGAGTCTTCGTGACTAAAGTCATCAGCTCCGATCATGGGGAGAGGGCCCAGGCCCGTGAAAGCGTGCTCGCGGTGCCCGAGGTGATGCGCGCCGCACCCGGCATTGCCATTCAGGGGCGCAAGATTCGCTCGCTCGTGTTCTCGACCGATCTCGCCGTCATCTGCCACTGCGATGCCGACGCCGTGCTCGCGGTGTACCCCTTTACCTGCCAGCCCGCCATCACCCAGGCGCTTGTGGCCGCCTCTCAGCGTCCGGTGTTCAATGGGGTGGGCGGCTCCATCACCCAGGGCGAGCGCTGCGTGGAGGCGGCGCTGCACTCCGAGATGTCCGGCGTGGCAGCCGTGGTGGTGAACACGTCCATTCCCGCCGATTCCATCGAGGCGTTGGTGGAACGGGTGGGCGTGCCCGTGTGCGTGACCGCCTGCGCTGCCGACGATGTGGTGCGCCGCCAGATTGAGGCAGGGGCCTCCATCGTGAACGTGGCGGCGGGTCCGCGCACGCCGGAGGTGGTGGCGGCTCTGCGCGGGAAGTATCCCGAACTGCCGCTTATTGCCACGGGCGGCGCCACCGACGATGCCATCCGCGCTACCATCGCTGCCGGCGCTGATGCTGTCAGCTGGACGCCTCCCGCCATCGCCGATTTGGAGCGCGAGGTAATGGAGAAGGCCCGTCGCCTTGCAGCTGAGCTTCTATAGCATGTGGGTGATGAGGTAGCCTTCGCGGATGCCGTACTTGCAGGGGACGACCTCGGCGGCCTGAAGCTCTTCCATAAGCGTGCGCAGGATGACCATGCCGGGCACGAGGCTGTGGATGCGCTCGGGGGCGGCCTTCACGGCGCGATGGGCGAAAGTGGGCGCATCTCCCTGCAGAAGGTCGAACAGCCCCTCCAAATCGCCGCGGGCGATAACGCTTGGTCGCACGCCGTCGGCGGAAATGGCCGCGAGCATCTTGGCCACGGCGCGCACCGAGCCGCCGATGCCGTGCAGACGCTCGCTGCGGTAGCCGTCCTTGTTCGGCAGCGTCTCAACTTTCCGGCGAAATGCATCCCCCATGATGCGGCACTCAGCTGGCGTGGGCAGCACGGTGCGCACATAGTTCGCGTAGGCGAGCACGCAGCCGAAGGGTATCGAGGCGCCCGCATGGTCGCCATCGGGACCCAAGGCCGTGAGCTCCGTGGAGCCACCGCCGATATCCACCAGCGTGCCGGAGGTAAGCGAGTTGCCGACAGAGGCGCCCACAAAGCCGAGGTGGGCCTCGTCGCGGGCGGGCAGCACCGAGAGGGGGTGATCGATGGCCTCCTCGATGGCCGAGGCGGCCGCGTCCGAGTTCGCGCAGTTGCGCAGCACGGCCGTAGCGAAGATGTCGGTGCGCGAGCAGCCGAGATTGTCGGCCAGACGCAACAGGTCGCCCAGCGCCGACTCGGCGCGCTTGATGCCGGCCTCGGTAAACACGCCGTTGCTTACGTAAGCCGCCAGCCCCGCCATCTTCTTCTCGTCAATCAGCGTGCGGAAGGGCTTGGTCTCATCGGCGGGTTTGGGCTCGTAGACGACCAAGCGCACGGAGTTCGATCCGAGGTCGATGACGCCAAGCCGTGCCATGGGGTTCCTTTCTTCGGAGGTTTCCTGGGCTTCTGCTTAGGGTAGCGCATCTTTCCCAAAAGAGCCGCCCGATCGCGAAGACCGGGCGGCTCGAAAGAGGGGGGGAGGGGAAACGGGTCTGCCGCTAGTCGGCGATGACCACACGGTAGTGGGCGTTGTCTCCGCAGCAGGTCTGCAAGATGATGGACTCGCCGTAGTTGGTCACACGAGATTGGATATCCTCCCAGTAGGTATCGTCGGGGACGGTGAAGCCGTCGACGACGTGGTAGGTGCGAGTTTGGCCGTCGGAATCGCACACCGTGACCGGGTCTCCGCTCTTCAGCGTCATGACGCAGGTGAAGTCCCCGGGGTTGTGGCCGATGAAATAGCCCCAGCTGCCATCGACGGTGCTATCGGAGCCCATCCACAGACCCGCGCCGGAGGCGGGGGCCGAGGCGGTCTCGTAGGAGGGGATGTAGGTCATGACATCGCCGTTTACGTTGATGGTGTCGGGCGTCATCTCGTCGCCTTCGGGGGAGATGACCTCAAGCGGCTTGGTCACGACAACCTCGGCGCTCAGCGTCTCAGCGCTCTCGGCGTCCCGCGATGCGGCGCTCTCGCTTTCGGCGGATGCGGCCTTCTCGCGGCTCGCGCTGTGCTGGGCGGCAAGCGTTGCGCGGCTGGATACCGCGTCCAAGGCCAGCTCGTTGTGAATCTCATCGAATTCCGTGGCCATGGCCACCGCCTCTTCCTGGTCCTCGTAGACGATGATGGACGCCACCTGCTTGGCGATGGAGGTGTCTTGGGCCTTGACGGGCATGGGGAGCGTCCGGGGATCTTGGGCCGGCTCGATAGCGTAGGCGAGTCCTCCGGCCAGGGCCAAAGCGGCGACGCTGGCGACGACCGTGGCGAAAACTTTCGGTGCCTTCATGGTCTTCTTCCTTTCACGAGGCCTCTCGACGCCGGGTGGGGCGGTCGTCGCGGACGGGCTTCTTCTCGGTGCATGCGAACCCTCTCGTGCAGCCAGAGCCCAAAGGGGACCCCGACCGTGTCTATCATAGAGCGTTAAGGTAAGAAATAGGGCCTGAACTGGTCTTTGTTTGATTGCCGTATGCTCTGGTTAACGTTTCGGGAAGAAAGAAACCGCCCTGAAACGCGGCCGTTTCCGTTCCGTCGCCATTGTTGACACGGTGCAAGTAAGCACGCGGCGAATTGCGCAGGAATTGTGAGAGGATACTCGCGAAACCCGGCGACGGGAAGGTCGAGAACCTGCGTCGCAACGGCTGTGCGGCGCTGCGCGGAACCTGTGGGAGAGCCAATTGTCAAAGTCTGCGGGCTTTTCGCGAAGAGGGGAGGTGAACGGGGGAGTTTTTGCCTATAATAAGCCCACTTGTATTTCGATGGACACAACCGCGTCCCAAGCCGCCTGCGACTGAAGACGCCGCCACCAAACGAACACGTGAAACGCACGACCGAACGAACACGAGGTTGATCATCCATGGGAATGAACGAAGACCCCCGAGAGGCCGCCTTCGGCCGTGGCGCCGAGCGCCCCGAGGCGCCCGCTGGCCGCGCCCCCCAAGGCTCGCGCGGCCAGATAACGACCCGCCCCTCGCGGGAAAGCATCCTGCAATCCTACGCCTCCCAAGATGAGATGCGCGCCCGCGATGCGCGCCTGCGCTCCCAGCAGGCCGCCCGCTCCTATGCCGCCAGCGCGGCCCAGCGCGACGCCGACCGCGCTGCCCGCCAGGAGGCTTTGGCCGCCCAGCAGCGCGAGCAAGAGGCCCGTCGGGCCGCCCAGCGCAGCCAAGGTGCCGCGCCCTCCCAGCGCGCTTCCCAGCGCCGCACGCGCGTGGTGCCCCCGCTCTCCTCCCAGGAAAGCTACGACTTGACGCGCTCTTCCATGGAAAGCTACGAGCGCGCCCGCGCTTCCCGCGACGCGTTGTCCGAGACGCGCCGGGGCCGGGCCCTTAACCGCGAGGTCATCGACGGGCGCGGCAGCATTGACTCGCGCACCTTCAACGAGAGCCATCAGATCTCGTCCTACTCGCGCGACGACCGCGACCGCCACGATCCCATGATTGACACCATGGACAGTCGCACCTGGCACTCGCGGGCGGGCCAGGGCTTCGTCACGCCGGCCGACGGCGCGCCGGTCGCTCCCATCGCGCCGCGCCGCCCTCGCGGCTCCAACGCCTCGGACGTCGGGTTCGCCGGCGTTATGAGCGGGCGCTCGAACTACGGCGGCACCCAGGGGGCCGCAGGCATGCCCCTGTTCCTCAAGGTGGCCCTTCCCGTCATCGTCGTCTTGCTTGCCGTGATCATCTACCTGCTAGTGTCTTAGAAAAGGCCGAATATGTACGCGAAACCCACTTGTCCGACGCCGCTCAAGGTGTTCCTCGTTCTTGTCATCGTCATCGAGCTTGCGGCCATCGGCCTTCTGCTCGCCGGTCGCGCCGGCGCATCGGAGGGCGGCGCGCCTGTCGAGCGGACGCCCGAGCCCGCTGCCACGCAGCCGGCCGCCGCGCCGGAAGCGGAGGCGAAGCCGGCCGATGGGGCGGCCGAGCCCGAGGGCGAGGCGGCCCCCGAGCCGGTGACGCTCACCATGACCTTCGCCGGCGATTGCACGCTCGGCACCGATAAGAACTACGAGAACGAGCGCTCCTTCAACAGCCGCTGGCAAGCCGAGGAGGCCGACGCCGCCTACTTCTTGCGCAATGTGGCCGAGGTGTTCGGTGCCGACGACCTGACGGTGGTGAATATGGAGGGAGCCCTTACGGAGCGCGGCGAGCGGGCCGACAAGTCCTTCGCCTTCCGCGGCAAGCCCGAGTACGCCAAGATTTTGTCCGCAGGCTCGGTGGAGGCGGCCACGCTTGCCAACAATCACTCCCAGGACTACGGCCAGGACGGCTACGACGACACCATCGCCGCCCTGGATGCGGAAGGGGTGGAAAGCTTCGGCTACGACCGCATCGCCTATATGGATGTGAAGGGCGTGAAGGTGGCGCTCGTCGGCTCGTATTTCCCCGAGGACAGCGAAGAGAACACCAGGGAGATGACCGACAACATCGCCGCGGCCCGCGCCGAGGGGGCGCAGATCGTGGTGGTGTACGTGCACTGGGGCCAGGAGCACGAGTACGACATCACCGAGGGCCAGCAGCTAGCGGGCCGTGCCGCCATCGATGCCGGCGCCGATCTGGTGGTGGGCTCGCATCCCCACGTCATCCAGGGCTGGGAGCTCTACCAGGGGCGCTACATCGTCTACAGCCTGGGCAACTTCTGCTTCGGGGGCAACACGAACCCCGACGACAAGGACTGCCTCATCTTCCAGCAGACCTTCACCGTGACCGGCGATGCGGTGGCCAAAGACGACAAGGTGAACTTCATCGCCTGCTCGGTATCCACCGAGACCGATCGCAACACCTACCAGCCGATGTTGGCCGAAGGCGACGAAAAGGCCCGCATCGACGCGAAGCTTCAGGAGGCCGCCGACCGTATTGCCGCGGGCACGACGGCCTAAGGGTCGAAGCGGCGTCTTCTAGATACGAATCACGCAGGAGCCGGCGGTGAGGCCGCCTCCGAAGGCGGTCATGCAGGCGATGTCGCCGGCTTTGAGCTTGCCGTCGCAGAGGGCCTCGTTCAGGGCGATGAGGGCGCTGGCGCCGCTGACGTTGCCCACATGGTCGATGATGACCTGGAAGCGCTCCATGGGCAGGTCCATCTTCTTGGCAGCGTAACGGATGATGCGCTCGTTGGCCTGGTGCGGCGTGAACAGGGTCACCTCATCGGTGGTCATGCCGGCCCGGGCGAGTGCCTCGTCGGTGCAGCGCATCATGGCGGAGGTGGCGAACTTGAACACCGCCTGGCCGGCCATGCGCATGTAGGGGTCGCAGTTCGCGTCGTCCTCGCACAGACCCGCCTTGCTCTCGAAGGGAACCTCGCGGGCGGCGAAGGCGCTGTCGCACCACAGGGAGCGGTCCGTGTCGTCGGTGTTTTCCATATAGGAAGACAGGATGCCCGCATCGCCCTCGTCGCGCCATTCCAGCACCACGGCTCCGGCGCCGTCGCCGAACAGGATGCAGGTAGCGCGGTCGGTCCAGTCCACGAGCTTGCTGAGGCGCTCGGCAGCCACCACGAGCACGCGGCGCACGTTGTTGCGCGTGGCGGGGCGACCGTCGCGCTTGGCGCATTCGCGGTCGTAGGCGGCGCCGGCCATGATGAGGTCGGCGGTGGAAAGCCCGTACACGCAGCCGGAGCAGGCGCAGGACACATCGTAGCACACGGCGTTCACCGCGCCGATGCGCTCGCGGATGCGGGCCGCCTCGGAGGGGAAGTGCGTATCGGCGGTCAGCGTCGGGCAGATAATCATATCCAGCGTGGCCGGGTCGATGGCGCCCTCCTCGCGCTGCCAGCCGCCCGCCTCGGCGCCAAGCGCGCGCAGGGCCGCCTGAGCACCTAAATCGGTGCAGGTTTCCTCGAGGGCAACGTGGCGGGTGTGGATGCCCGTGCGGGGGACGATCCACTCATCGGTGGTGTCGACGATCTGCGCCAGGTCGTCGTTGGTGACGACGTGTGCGGGCAGCGACCTGCCCGATCCGATGATTACGCTGCCCAATGCCGTTCCTTTCCCCGAGTAGCGCCTCAACCTGCGCTATGATTCGTTCTGCATCGCTGAGTTTCGCACTTAACGATGAGATGTTTGGTGAAGATTTTAGACGCACAGTCAGTTTTTGGGGCGAATTCCTTAAGATTTCTCAGATAGTTTATCTCAAGGCGCCCGCCGCCGCAGCGAGAGAGAGGACGAGCCGCACCTATGAAGACCCGCATCACAGAGCTTTTGGGCATCGAGTATCCCGTCGTGCAGGGGGCCATGGCCCGCATTGCCGACGGAGGGCTGGCCGGCGCGGTCAGCGAGGCTGGCGGCTTGGGCATCATCGCGTGCGGAGGCGCTTCGCCGGAGTGGATTCGCGCCGAGGTGGCCCGCGCTCGCTCCCTTACGAGCAAGCCCATCGGCATGAACGTCATGCTCATGGACCCGCGTGCCGCCGAGGTGGCCGAGCTTGTCTGCGAGCTGGGCGTGGAGGTGGTTACGACCGGTGCCGGCAGCCCGGCGAACTTCATGGGCATGTGGAAGGAGGCCGGCGTGAAAGTGGTGCCGGTGGTGGCCTCTTCGGCCCTTGCCGCCCGCATGGAGCGCCTCGGCGCCGATGCGGTGGTGGCCGAGGGCACGGAAGCCGGCGGGCACATCGGCGAGCTGACGACCATGGCGCTCATTCCCGCGGTCTGCGAGAAGGTGTCCATCCCCGTCATCGGCGCCGGCGGCATCGTGGACGGCCGCGGCATGTTGGCCGCCTTCGCTCTGGGCGCCGAGGGCGTGCAGTGCGGCACGCGCTTCCTCACCGTGGAGGAATGCGGCGTGCACGAAGCGTGGAAGGAGAAGGTGCTTTCCGCGAAGGATTCCGACACTATCGTTACCGGGCGCGGCACCGGGCATCCCGTGCGCGGGCTGAAGAACAAGTTCGCCCGCGAATGCCGCAAGATGGAGCTTGCCGCCCAATCGGGCGAGGAGCTCGAGGGCATGTACGCCGGCTCGCTGGCCCGCGCCGTGGCGGGCGATGTGGAAAACGGCTCGGTCATGGCCGGCCAGGTGGCCGCGCTCGTGAACGAGCGCGGATGCGCCGCCGGCGTCATCACCGAGATGGTGCGCGAGGCCGAGGCGCTTGCCGGCCAGTCCATGGACGACCTGGCCGCCCTGAACGCCCGTCGCGGCCGTCTGTAGACAAGCGAATCAGGCGGGGCGGACTTCTCTTTGCCCTTGCCTGCGAAGACTAAGCACGAGAAGAGGAAGAGAGAGAAGCTTGCATGAGCAATATCGATGAGACTCCCCTTGAGCCGCTTGGGGCGAGCGGGTTGGTGTTCATGGCCTCGGGCCAAGGCTCGCAGAAGCCCGGCATGGGTGCCGACCTGCTGGACATTCCCGAGGTGGCCCGCACCTTCGCGTGCGCCTCGGAGGTGCTCGGCCGCGATGTGGCCGCGCTGGTGCGCGACGCCTCGCCCGAGGAGCTCGCCGACACCCGCAACGCGCAGATCGCCATCGCGGCGCTGTCCATCGGCACCGGCTGGGCGCTCATGGCCCGCGGCGTGGTGCCCGATGCGCTGCTCGGCTTCTCGCTCGGCCAAATCTCGGCCATGGTGCTCGGCGACATGCTCACCGAAGAGGCGGCCTTCGCGCTCATCGCCGAGCGCAGTCGCCTTATGGGGGAAGCGGCCGACGCCAACCCCGGCGCGATGAGCGCGCTTCTGAAGATCACGCTGCCCGAGGCCGAGGCCCTGTGCGCCGAGGCCGCCGAGGGCGAGGTGCTCGTGCCCGCGAACCTGAACGGCGGCGGCCAGATCGTCATCGCCGGCACGCCCGCGGCCGTGGGCCGCGCCGAGGAGGCCTGGGCCGCGCAGAAGGGCCGCTTCTCGCGCCTGGCCACGTCGGGCGGCTTCCACAGCCCGCTCATGGCTTCGGCTCAGGAACCCTTTGCCGCCTATCTGGCCGGCGTGGCGTTCCGCGAGTCGGCGGTGCCCGTCATCGGCAACGTGCACGCCGCCCCGCTCACGGCGGCCGGCGCCCGCGACGAGCTGGTGGCGCACCTGGTGTCGCCCGTGCAGTTCGAGGCCAGCGTGGCCAAGCTGCAGGCTGCCGGCGCGCGCATGTTCGCCGAGGTGGGCTTCGGCGGCGTGCTGGCCAACCTGGTGAAGCGCATCGATCGCACGGCCCCGCGCGCGGCCGTGCAAGACCGCTCCTCCTTCGACGCCCTCGTCGAGGAATTCGGAAAGGAATAGAACGTGACTGATACCGAGAATCGCCGCTGCGCCGTGGTGACCGGCTCCACCCGCGGCATCGGCCGCGCGGTGGCCCGGGAGCTGGCGGCCGCCGGCATGAACGTGGTGGTGAACAGCTCTTCCGAGCGCAGCCTTCCCGCCGCCGAGGCCCTGGCCGCCGAGATCGCCGAGGAATTCGGCGTGGGGGCCGTGGCCGTGGCCGCCAACGTGGCCGCAGAAGACGAGGCCAACGCGCTCATCGCCGCCGCGACCGAGGCCTTCGGCAGCGTGGACGTGCTGGTGAACAACGCCGGCATCACCCGCGACGGCCTGGCCGCTCGCATGAGCGATGTGGACTTCGACGCCGTCATCGACATCAACTTGAAGGGCACCTTCCACTGCTGCCGCGCCGCCGTCAAGGTGATGATGAAGCAGCGCTGGGGCCGCATCATCAACCTGTCCAGCGTCGTGGGCGTCTACGGCAATGCGGGCCAGGTGAACTATGCCGCCTCGAAGGCCGGCGTCATCGGCATGACCAAGACGCTCGCCAAGGAACTGGCAAAGCGCAACATCACGGCCAACGCTGTGGCTCCCGGCTTCATCGCCACCGATATGACCGGCGCGCTCTCCGATGCTCAGAAAGAGGCCATCACTGGCCGCATCGGCTGCGGGCGTTTGGGCGAGCCGGCTGACATCGCGCATCTGGTGCGCTTTCTGGCCTCGGACGAGGCGTCGTACATCACCGGACAGGTAATCTGCGTGGACGGAGGTATGTCTTTATGAGCAGCACGGTAGAAACCCGCCGCCCCGACGGCACCCATCGCGTCGTCATCACCGGCGTCGGCGCCGTCACCCCGGCGGGCGTGGGCGTTGCGCCTTTGTGGGAGGCACTCATGGCCGGCCAGACCTGCATCGGTCCCATCGAGCGCTTCGACACCTCGGAATACGAGGTGCACTTGGCCGCTGAGGTGCGTGATTTCGACGGCACCGAGCACGGCCTTTCCAAGAAGGAGGCCCGCCGTTTCGAGCGCTTCGTGCAGTACGCCATCGTGGCCGCCGACGAGGCGCTGGCGCAATCGGGCCTCACCGTGACCGACGAGAACCGCGACCGCATCGCGGTGGTGTTCGGCACGGGCATCGGCGGCATCGACGAGCTGCAGAAGAGCTTCGCCACCTTGGAAGAGAAGGGCCCCAAGCGCGTGAATCCGCTGTTCATCCCCACGATGATCGGCAACATCGCCGCGGGCAACTTGGCCATTCGCTACGGCATGCGCGGCGAGTGCCTGAACGTGGTGACCGCTTGTGCTACCGGCGCCCACTGCATCGGCACGGCCCTGCGCGACATCCGTCACGGCTACATCGACGCGGCGCTCGTGGGCGGCACGGAAGAATCCGTGAGCCCCATCTGCATCGCCGGCTTCACCAACCTGGGTGCGCTCACCCGCTCCGAGGACCCCAAGGCCGCCTCGCTGCCCTTCGACGCCCGCCGCGGCGGTTTTGTGGCCGGCGAGGGCGCCGGTGCGCTCGTCATCGAGTCTTTGGAAAGCGCCCTAGCTCGCGGCGCTGAGCCCATTGCCGAGATTACCGGCTTCGGCTCCACCGGCGACGCCTACCACATGACGGCTCCCGATCCCGCGGCGGAGGCCATTACGGCTGCCATGGCCGCCGCCCTTGCCGAGGGCGGCTTCACCCCGGCCGACCTGGGACATCTGAACGCCCATGGCACCGGCACTCCGGCTAACGACGCTACGGAATCCAAGGCGCTTGCGAACCTCATGGGCGAAGCGGCCACCACGGTGCCGGTCACCTCTATCAAAGGCACTACGGGCCACATGCTCGGCGCCGCCGGTGCCGTCGAGGCCATTGTGTGCGCTCTGTCCGTCGCCCGCGATGCCGTGCCCCCCACGGCCGGTTTCGCCGAGCCCGCCGAGGACTGCCCCGTATCCGTGGTCACCGAGGCCAAGACCGGCTATCCGCAGAAGGTGGCCCTGTCCACTTCGCTGGGCTTCGGCGGCCACAACGCTGCTTTGGCCTTCTCCCCGTACAAGGACTAACTATGACTGACACCATGCCGCCCCTGCCCTGGGGGCGTGAGACCATCGAGACCATTCTGCCCCATCGCGACCCGTTCGTGTGGGTGAGCCGCATCGTGGCCATAGATCCGGGCGCCTCCATCGAAGGCGAGCTGGATGTACCTGCCGATTTGGATCTCTTCCGCGGGCACTTCCCGAACCATCCGGTGCTGCCCGGCGTCATCATCATGGAGGCGCTTGCCCAGTGCGCTTCCATCGCCGTGCTGCAAGACCCCGACCTGCGCGGCTGCATCGGCTTTCTCACAGGCATCGATAAGGCGAAGTTCCGCCGCCAGGTGGCCCCGGGCGAGACGGTGACGCTGAAGGCGACCATCGTGAAGTCGTCGCGCCGCCTTGTCGTGGCCGATGTCGAGGCCTCCGTCGATGGCGAGACCTGCGCCACGGCCACTCAGAAATACGTGCTCGCCCCCAAGGAGTAACCATGGCCAAAGCGGCTTCCAAATACATCAGTTTCGATACAGCGGGCAACTTCGTCTCCGAGCAGGCGCCCGCCTCGGCAGCACAAGAGGCGCCCGAAGAGGCTGCCTCGCTGAAGTCGGCGGTCTCTTACGCGCTGGATGCCATCGTTGAGGCGGCGGGCACCCTGCCGGACACGGCGGCGGCGCTTATGGTCTCGCGGCCCCAGGCGGCCCATCGCGACCCGGAGGAGAAAGTGGCCGACGTGGCGGAGCACACCCGCTCCACCATCGGCGACGACTTCGCCGTAGATCGCGCCTCGGGTGCCTCCAAGCCCCGGGCGCTGGTGATTGCCACGCCGAAGAACGCCCGGGCCTTCGTGGTGCCCATGGAGCAGGCGGGCCTTGATGTGGTGTTCGCCACGACGGACAACCGCTCGCTCGATGGCTTCGCACGGCGCATGCTTCCCACCTACAACCTCGGCAACACCACCGCTGATGTGGATGCCGACACGCTTTCCGGCAACATTTACACGGTGCTGTCGGCGGCCAAGGCCTGTGGCGCCGCGCTCATCTTCCTCGACAGCACCCAGGCGGCTTTGGCCGAAGATGCCTACTTTTTGCGCCATGCCGCCAAGCGCGGCCTGCGCGTGTTCGCCCCGGCCACCGAGGGAACGCTGCGCACCGGCTGGGTGGAGCTTATGCCTACGGGCTTCGAAGGTGCCTTCAGTGCCGCCGAGCCCTCCGAGGCGCCCTGGGAGAGCGCGCCGGCAGTGGTGGCCGACGATGACGAGGGGCCGACCCATTGGCGCCGCTGCCACCACTGCAAGCTCTTCTTCGACAAGGAGGAGATCTTCGAGCTGGGCGGCTACTGCCCCGCCTGCGGCACCCTGCAGCGCCTGCGCTCCGACGAGCGACTGGCCGCCACGGTGGATGCGGGCTCGTTCGAGGAATGGAACGCGCAGATGCCCGATTCAAACCCGCTCGATTTCCCAGGCTATCCGGAAAAGATCGCCGACCAGCGCGAGCGCAGCGGCCTTGAGGAGGCGGTGCGTACCGGGCGGGCCACCATCGCGGGGCTGCCCTTGGCCATCGGCATCATGGAGTCCGGCTTCTTCATGGGCTCCATGGGCCATGTGGTGGGCGAGAAGGTGGCGGCTATGATCGACCGCGCCATCGACGAGCGCTTGCCCGTCGTCGTGTTCTGTGCCTCCGGCGGCGCCCGCATGCAGGAGGGGCTCATCTCGCTCATGCAGATGGCCAAGGTGTCCTGCGCCGTGGAGCGCTTGGGCGCTGCGCGACTGCCCTTCATCACCGTGCTCACCGATCCTACTACCGGCGGCGTGACGGCGTCGTTTGCCATGCAGGGCGACATCATTTTGGCCGAGCCCGGCGCGCTCATCGGGTTTGCCGGCCAGCGCGTCATCCGCGACACCATCAAGCAGGAGCTGCCCGAGGGTTTCCAAACGGCGGAATTCGCCTTGGAGCACGGGCTCATCGACGCCATCGTCGAGCGCTCCCAGATGCGCGCGGTGCTGGCCCAGATTCTGGCCCTTCACGCTCCGGCCAACGACATGGGGCGCATCGTCACCTACCACAGCGTCATGGACGCCCTGTCCGTGGGCGCCGGCGCCTACGGGTCGGTAGATGTGGCGCCTGAGGCCCGTGCCGTGGGCGAGCGCATCCGCGATGAGGAGGCTGCGGGGCTTTTGCGCTCGTGGGCCGAGGCGGTGCCAGTGGTAGGCGAGCTCATCGCCAAGCCCGAGAGCGCCGAGGAGCGAGAGGATGCCGTCCGCCGCGAGCTGGAGCGCCATGCCCGTCGCGAGGCGCGCAAGTCCGGCGTGAGCCTTAAGGCCGCTGCCGGTAGCGCCTGGGAATCGGTGCAGATCGCCCGCAACGTGCACCGCCCCACGGCGCGTCGCTACATCGAAGGCATTGTGGAGGGCTTCATCGAGCTGCACGGCGACCGCATGTACGCCGACGACGGGGCCATTCTGGCCGGCATCGGCTGGATATCGGGCCATCCGGTGACGATCGTCGCCCAGGAAAAGGGCGTAAATCTCGCCGACCGCGTGGCGCGCAATTTCGGCTGTCCCCAGCCGGAGGGCTATCGCAAGTCGCTGCGCCTCATGCGCGAGGCGGAGAAGTTCGGGCGTCCCATTCTCTGTTTGGTGGACACCCAGGGCGCCTTCTGCGGCACCGAGGCCGAGGAGCGCGGCCAGGGCAACGCCATTGCCGACAACTTGGTGGCCATGGCGGGACTTGCGGTGCCCGTGGTGAGCGTGCTGCTCGGCGAGGGCGGCTCTGGCGGCGCCTTGGCCCTGGCTGTGGGCAATCGCGTCGCCATGCAGGAGCACGCCGTGTACTCGGTGCTCTCGCCGGAGGGCTTTGCTTCCATTCTGTGGAAGGACCGGACCCGCGCCCCCGAGGCCGCCGATGCCATGAAGATGGATGCCGCTTCGGTGCTCGACTGCGGCATCATCGATGCGGTGATCTCGGAGGGGGAGGGTCCGGCCCATGAGAACCCCGAGGACGCCGTTGCCGCCGTGCGCGACTACGTGCGCCAGGCCTACGGAGAGCTTGCCGACCTCACGCCCGAGGAGCTGGTCGCCCAACGCCAGGAGCGTTTCGCGAAGTTCTAGCAGAGGCTCACGCGACAAAACAGGGGCGATTGAAGTCGGCCCCTTAAGGGATAGAACGCAAGGGGCCCGAACTCAGTTCGGGCCCCTTCTTCGCTTCTGCCTGCTGCGCGAAGCGATTACAGCATGGTGGCGCGCAGCTCTTCGCCGGTCAGGGGCGACAGCAGCGCCGGGGCGATGTCGAAGATGGTGCGGCAGCCCGTCTCGCCGGCCTGGGCTATGCGGTAGCAGGCCCGTGCGCAGGCGGCCAGCACCGATCCGGTGAACTCGGGGTTGGAATCGAGCTTCAGCGAGTACTCGATGACGTGGGTGTTCTCGCCGTCCTTGCCGGTGGTGCCCGTGCGAATGACCGAGCCGCCATGGGGAATGCCGGCGTGGTCGCGGTCCAGCTCCTCCTGGGAAATGAAGGTGACCGTGGTGTTGTAGTCGGCAAAGTAGTTCGGCATGGTGACGATGGCCTCTTCGATGGCGGCGGTGTCGGCGCCATCCTCGGCTACGACGAAGCACTCGCGGGTGTGCTTCTGGCGGGTGGTCAGCTCCGGGTTCGCCCCGCTGCGCACCGCTTCCAGTGCCTCGGGCACCGGCACGGTGTACTGGCGGGCGTCAACCACGCCGGGGATGCGGCGGATGGCGTCGGAGTGGCCCTGGGACACGCCGCGGCCCCAGAAGGTGTAGTCGGCGCCGTTGGGCATGATGGCGTTCGCGTAGACGCGGGACACCGAGAACATGCCCGGATCCCAGCCGACCGAGATGACGGCCACATGCCCCGCCTCGCGAGCGGCGGCGTCCACGGCGGCGAAGTGCTCGGGGATGTTCGCGTGGGTGTCGAAGGAGTCCACCACGTTGTAGAGCGCCGCGGCGGCCGGCGTCTGCTCGGGCAGGTCGGTGGCGCTGCCGCCGGCGAGCACGAGCACGTCGATGTCGTCGGTGTGCTCGGCCAGCTCGCTGGCGTTCCACACGGCTACGTTCGCGCCGTAGGGCTTCACCGTTGCCGGGTCGCGGCGGGTGAACACGCCCGCCAGCTCCATGTCTTCGTTGGCCGCGACGGCGAGTTCAACGCCGCGTCCGAGGTTTCCGTAGCCGAGAATGCCGATGCGGATGGGGTTCAAAACTGCCTCCTAGACCGATGGTTTCGCGTATGCGCCGGGACGCGGGGCCCATCTGCTAGCGCGATGGCCCGCGGCGTCGCGGTTCGCCGGTATTATCGCGCACCGGCTTGCGCGCGGGAACCGACCTTGGGCGAGCGTTACAAGGATTTAACCGAGCCGGGCTTTGGCGCCGCGATGCGGGCCGCTCCTCGGCATGGCGGGCGGCGGCGCGCGCAGGGCGAGGCGCGCGGGCGGGGGCGAGTGGCTGTGCCGGGGCAGCCTGCCCGTCGCCGCGCGTGGGAATGCGCAGGGTGAACACGGTGACGCCGCCCTGGCTTGCCGCCTCGATATCGCCGTGGTGGGCCACGACGATCTCCTTCGCTATGGCCAGGCCCAGGCCCGCCCCGCCGCTTCTCGAAGTGCGGGCTCCGTCTTCGCGGTAGAACTTCTCGAAGATGGTCTCGAGGTGCGCATCGGATATCTCGCGGCCCCGGTTGGCCACGGTGATGGTGGTCCAGCGCGCATCCTGGCGGGCGGCGATGGCGATGGTGGAGTTCGGGTCGGCATAGGCCACGGCGTTGCGCAGCACGTTGCCGAGGGCTCGGGCCAGCTTGTCCGGATCGACGAAGAACTGGTCGGTGCCGGCCACGTCGATGGAGATGCGGATGTTGCGCGCCGTGGCCTCGGGGAAGAACGCCTCGGCCACCTGCTGGCAGAACAGGCGCACGCCCACCGTCTCGCGCTCGATGGGAATGGCCGAGAGGTTGTAGCGGGTGATTTCGAAGAACTCGTTGATGAGGCTTTCCAGGCGCTCGGCTTTGGTGTAGGCGATGTCGGCGTAGCGGCGCAGGGTGTCGCGGGGCAAATCGGTCGTCTCGCGCAGCAGGTCCAGGTATCCCAGCACCGAAGTGAGCGGCGTGCGAATGTCATGGGCCAAGTAGGCCACGAGCTCGTTTTTGCGCTGCTCGGCCGCCGCGGCCGCCCGCTCGTCGGCCAGCGATTGCGACCGGATGACCGCCAGCTCGTTGCGGGCGATGGACAAATCGGCCGGCAGCTCGATGGGGGCGCTCTTGTCGGCCAGAAGCGTGCCCACGGCGCCCGAGAGGTCGTCGAAATAGCGCAGAGACTTATCGAGCGACCGGAAGATGATGAGGAACCACCCTATGACAAAGACGATGGCCGCAAGCGGCAGCTTGAAGGACTTCACGAAGGTGTAGGTGGCCACGTTGCGCACCTGGTACACGCCGTTGTTCTCCTCGATCTGCCATACGGGATGCTCGTCGTTCTCGCCCACCGCTTGCGCCATCTCCGGAGGCGTGAGGGGAATCCATGCGTCGTAGGCCTGCTGCTGCGATTCGCGGTAGGCGTTTTCCAGCACGGCGTTCAGGTCGGGCTGGCTGTAGCCCATGACGGCGGCGGCGACTAGGATGCGCACCGCGGTGCTCTCGTCGGTCTCGGGCGGCACGAGCGGCGAGGGCAGGGCGAGGGAGAGCCTCAGCGCCTGGATGCTGGCCGAGGCGCGCAGGGCCGCCAGCGCCTGGGCGGCGCTGGCATCGGCGGGCACGATGTCCTCGGCAGCGAGGATGGTCTCGTAGCTAACGAGGGGCACGGACGGCTGGGCGGCGGACCCCCCGTCCTCCCCGCTTGCGGTCTCGTCCTCGCCGGCTCCTTGCACCGAGGTGGCGATATCTCCCTCGGCGTCGTAGACGCCCTCGGTGGCCGCCGCGGCGTTGGTTTCGTCGATGACTCCGAACTTCTCCGCCTCTTTCCGGGCGAAGTCGGCGGCGGCCTGCCCGTTAACCGACGGGTCGCTCATCATCGTGGCGTACTCGGCGATGGCGTCCTGCATCTCGTTCACGTCGTCCTGCACCTTCGATAGGGTGCCCGCCTCGGTGGAATAGCCCGCGTCGGAGAGCTCTATCACCCACATGTCGAAGAGCTCATCGTTTTGAAGGAAGCCCTCATCGGCCATGATCTGCTGGAACTGACCGTAGGAGTTCAGGGTGCGCCAGGTGGACGTGGAGTCGGCCACCCAGTTGGCCACGGGCGGCACCACGAAGATTTCTACGGCCGCGCACAGCAGGGCGAAGGCGCCCGTGAACAGGACGAGGTTGCGAATAAGGCCGCCGAGCACGCGGCGACGCAGCGCGCGGGCCTGCTCGCTTTTAAGCGCCATGGGCACCATCCGCGCCCGGGCCGCCGCGCAGCTTGTAGCCCACGCCCCAGGCCGTTTCGATGAAGGACGTGGAGGCGTCGATGTCCGCAAGCTTCTTGCGGAGGCGGCGAATGTGCACCATCACCGTATTGGCCGCTGCGTCGTCGAAGCGCTCGCGCCAGGCCCCCTCGAACAGGTCGGCCGCCGAGACAGGGGAGCCGGCGGACTGGGCGAGGATTGCCAGGATGGCGAACTCCTTGGGCGTGAGGTGCAGCGTTTCCCCGTGAAGCGTGGCCAGGTGCGTGCGCAAATCCACCTCGATGGCCCCAGCGCGCAGAAGCGTGGACGAGCTATCGGGGGCGGCGTTTTGACGACGGCGCAGGCGTGCCTTCACCCGGGCCACCAGCTCTCGGGGGCGGAAGGGCTTGGTGACGTAGTCCTCGGCGCCGAGGGTGAAGCCTACCACCTGGTCGGCCTCCTCGTCTTTCGCCGAGAGGAAGATGACGGGAATGTCGCACATCTGCCGGGCGCGCACGCACAGTTCGAAGCCGTCGATGCCGGGCATCATGATGTCCACGATGGCCAAGTCGAACGGCGTACGGGCCAGCATGTCGAGCGCCGCCTGGCCGCTGTAGCAGGCCAGAGCGTCCATGCCCTCGGCTACGAGCAGATTCACGACCAAATCGGCGATGGCCTGCTCGTCATCGACCACGAGTATGTGAGCGCGTTTCTCCATGGGTCGTATTGTACGCGATTCGTCCGCCACTGTGGCTTTGGGAGTGCTCTCGTGTGACGGGGTTCAGGAAAAGTTAAGGTCGTCTTCAGAAAACGTCAGCTTTCGCTATGGGACGCGTAAGCCGCCTCCTTTGTAAGGTGGAGAAAAGCGAAGGAGGACCAGCATGGACGCCATAATCTCTCACGAAGACCGCCCCCTCCGCGAGGGCGCTTGCGATGCCAATCCCTACTCGAGGACGGCCTGGTCGCGGCCAGGGGACGAGTGGCGGGGCGAGCGGGACCGACCGCATTTCCAGGGTCGCCGGGCGGCGGGTTCGAATCGCCGGGGCGCTTCGCCCCACCCCTCGGGCGCCTCGTCTTTCCCCGGCCGCCTTCGCGAGGGCCTGCGTATCGTGCCGCTCGTCGCGGCGGTGGGTTTTGCCGTGTTTGTGCTCATGGGGGTGTTCCAGATGGCCGCGATGTATGCCGATGGGCTTGGGCTGGGGGACAATGCGGGCGCGGCAGTGACGGGCTCCGCGGCTCCTGCGGTTGTGTCGGGCGACGGCGCCGAGGCGGCAAGCACGCCTAAAAGCCAGTGGCGCGCGGGCGAGATGCCGTTTCTGTATCAGGTAGACCCGCAGTATGGTGCCGCCCCCTATGCCGGAGCGGATGTGGAAGAATCCGGGTGCGGCCCGACAAGCCTCTCTATGGTCTACATCGCGCTCACCGGCAAAACCGATTACGACCCAGCCTCCATGGCCGCCTTCAGCGAGGCGGGCGGCTTTGTGGAGGACGGCCTGACCGCCTGGCGCCTGATGACCGAGGGCGCGGCTCAGCTGGGGCTTGCTTCCCACGAGGTGCCGGCCGACGCGAACTGCCTTACGGCTGAGCTTGAGGCGGGTCGTCCGGTCATCTGCACCGTGCGTCCCGGCGATTTCACCGACACGGGACATTTTCTTGTGGTGGCCGGTGTGGCCGACAGCGGCGAGCTGGTCATTCACGACCCTAACAGTCCCGCCAACAGCGCCCGCACCTGGGATGTGCAGCGCGTGCTCTCCCAGTGCGCCAATCTTTGGGCCTTCGAAAAAGCCTGAGAGAGCCGTACGTCCCGCACGCCGACTTGCGGGCTTTGAAAATGCCCGGGAGCGCTGCGCGGCCGTGTAGGGCGCAGTGCTTCGAAGGCGCTCAAGAGCGGTCGCGCGGTCGTGCGGTCGCGCGCGTGCGGTCGCGCGGTCGCGCGGTCGTGCGCGTGCGTGCGGAGCCCGAGTATGTTTGCGTCGCTTTCTCGATGGTCGTGCGGTCGTGCCGCGCTTCGAAACCCCGAGAACGCTCCGTGGTCGTGCGCGTGCGGCGCTTCGAAAAAGTTTTTCTAGGAAATTTGCTAATTTTCGCGGTTTGTTAGACATTGGGGCGGCTTTCGGAAGCGAAAAGAAGGGGTTTTGCGGGCAAAGAGGTCGTTTTGAAGGCCTCTCGGGTAATTGAATGTCTAACAAACGCCTCTTTTGTGCAAATTCGGGCCGAAACTTTCGATTGGAACGCAAATGCGGGCCGAAACTTTCGGTTGGAACGCAAATGCGGGCCGAAACTTTCGGTCAGGGCGCAAATTCGCGCTGAAGCTTTCGCCCGGGACGTTCTTTTCGCGGAGTCCCGACTTCGCTTGGGTGCGAGTGACGGGTACAAATGAGGACTGAAGCTTTTCCGGCGGCGCTCTTTCCGTGGGGTTTCGGCCTGGCTCGGGCGCGCGTGATAGCATGGGCTCAGTATTTCCGAGAAATGAGGAGGCCCCGTGGAAGCTTTCGAGCCTCAGGTTCCGCCCCCGCCCTTGCTGGAGTGCCGTGACCTCACCAAGCATTTCGGCGCCACCGTGGCGCTCGACCGCTTTGCCGCGGCCATTCCCGCCGGGCGCGTGGTGGGTCTGCTCGGCCCCAACGGCTCGGGAAAGACCACGCTGCTGAAGATGATTGCTGGCGTGGCGCACCCCACCTCCGGTAGCCTGCGCGTGTGCGGCTTTGAGGTGGGCCCCGAGTCGAAGGCGCTCGTCTCCTACCTGCCCGAGCGACCCTACTTCTCCCGCTCCATGCGCGTGCGCGAGATGATTGCCTACTTCGCCGACTTCTACGCCGATTTCGACGCTGCCTTGGCCCACGACATGCTGGCCCGCCTGGGCGTGCCCGAGGATGCTCCCTGCTCGGCCCTCTCCAAGGGCACCGTCGAGAAGGTGCAGCTCACTCTCGTCATGGCCCGCCGAGCACCGCTCTACCTGCTGGACGAGCCCATCGGCGGCGTGGACCCAGCGGCCCGCGAATTCATCCTGCAGACGGTCATCCGCGCCTATCGCCCCCAGTCCTCCATCATTCTCTCCACCCATCTCGTGCGCGACGTGGAGGCGTTTTTGGACGACTTCATCTTGCTGCGCTACGGCCAAATGCTTCTGCACGCGCCGGTGGCCTACGTGACCCAGGAGAAGGGCACGACGCTCGATGCATTTTTCCGAGAGGAGTTCCGATGCTAGGAAAGCTGTTCGCCCACGAGATGCGGGCTTTGGCGAAGCCCGCCGGCATCATGCTCGGCATCATGCTTCTTGCCGGCATTATCGGCATCGTTGGGTTCACTATGGCCGATGTAATGTCCGATGGGTTCACCTATTCCTCGTCGCCGCTGGCGTCGAACGGCTATATCATGCTGTTCATGGTGACGGCCTTTTGCGGCTTCGTTGTTTGGGCTGGCGCCGTGGCGCTGTTCGTGTTCATCGTGATGCGCTTTTATCGCACTATGTTCACCGACGAGGGCTACCTTACGCTTACGTTGCCGGTGTCGACCGGCGCTCTGGTGGCGGCGAAGTTTCTAGCGGCCTATCTGCTCATGACTGTAGCGGCATTGCTGGCTATTGCGCTGCATTCGGGCATGCTCGGCGTGCTTGATTCCGGTGGGAGCATGGCGGCCACCACGATGATCTTGTCGCTTTTAAGCGGCACCTTCGGCATCATGAGCAGCTCCGAGGTCGCCTCGGTGGCTCTGGGGACGCTGAGCATGCTCGTGGGCATCGGCTACAACGTGGCTTTGGCCTTCGGCTCGCTTACGCTGGGCGCCTGGTGGGCCCGCCGCCACAAGGTGGCTGCGGCCGTGGGCGTCTACGTGGGCATAAGCTGGCTGCTCTCGCTCGTGTTCTCCATCGTCAGCGTCATCGTCGCCTTGGGCGGCATGGGCGCGGTGGGCGCTCTGGGTGCCGTCACCGTCCTTCAGACGCTGCTGTACGCGGCCATCGCCGTCGGCTTCATCCTGCTTACCGGCTACCTTGTCCGCACCAAGGTCGATTTGAGCTAAGACTCAGAGCCGTCCTTAGCTGGCAGCTAATGAAACGGTTAACGAGAACAGATACCCTTCTTCGAGTCTGTTAGGAGCGTTTCGCTCAAAGAAGAAGGGAACTGAACATGGAAAACAAGCCTCGCTCGGCTATGGCGGTGGCCTCGCTCGTTTTGGGCATCGTGGCTCTGGTGACGTCGATCCTGCCGATTATCAACAACCTCTCGTTTATCATGGCCATCCTCGGCGTGGTGTTCGGCATCGTGGGCATGGTGGGCATTTCGAAGGGCAAGAAGGCCGGCAAGGGCCTGGCCATCGCCGGCCTGGTGCTTTCCGTTGTTGCGTTCGTTCTCGTGCTCGTCATGCAGAGCGCCTTCAGCGCCGCGTTTGACAAGGCCATGGAGGAGGGCGGCATGACGCCGGCGTCGGCGGAGACGGCGGCGGGCGACGCGTCCGCTTCCGGGCCTCAGGCGGCCGAGCAGAGCGAGTCGACCGAGGCCGCTTACGGCGTGAGCATCGACGGCTGCCGCGTGACCGAGGACTACGAGGGCAATCCGGCCGTGGTGGTCTCCTACACGTTCTCGAATAATTCCGAAGAAACGACCAGTCCGGCGGTGGCGCTCATCGAGAAGGTGTTCCAGGGTGGTGTTCAGCTTGACCCCGCCATGGTGACCGACATGGAAGAGGGCGGCAAGTCGATGAACGACGTTAAGCCGGGGTCCTCGATCAGCTACGAGGCTGCCTATGAGCTTGCTGATATGAGCGACATTGCCGTGGAGGTTTCGGAGCTCATCAGCTTCAACGACACGATTCTCGCCGAGCAGACCTTCTCGCTCAGCTAGTTCGCGCCATGGCGGTTTTGTCGGGCCGCGCGCCGTTTGCCGGTGCGCGGCCCCTTGCTAGAATAGAAGCCCCGTGAGATGAGGCGAAGGAGGAAAAAGCGCGTGGAAGAACCGCTCACAGAAGACATGCTCGCCGAGCTGCTCGATGCGCCGGACCCGCGCGCCTTCATCGGAAAACGCGAGGTGGGGGAGCGCAGCCTCTCGGAGTACCTGAACGCCCTTCTTGCGGAGAAGGGGCTCAAGCGGGCGAGTGTGGTGCGCGAAGCCGGCCTCAACGAGACCTTCGGCTATCAGATTTTCACCGGTGCCCGTCGTGCCTCGCGGGACAATTTGCTGAAGATCGCCTTCGCTATGGGCTGCACGCTTCGCGAGGCGAATCGGCTGCTTCAGGCCGGGGGCGCCAACGAGCTGTACTGCAAGAATCGCCGCGACGCCATCATCATCTTTGCAATTTCCCATGGCTATCCCCTTCAGAAGACCGAGGAGGAGCTTTACCGTTTCGGCGAGGCGACCATCAGCTAGGTGTCGCGCAGGCGTCCTCCGTGCGAGATGGCGCGCTCTGGCCTGGAATCGGGACGTGTCGGACGCGACCTGGGAGGCAGTGGAGCGAACCTCTGCTACCATGGCGCCTATGGAACACGACCCTCTTGCCGCATATCTGGACGCCCTGGCTCGCGACGACTGCTATCGCGTGGCCCAGGTGCTGAAGACTGCTCCCCACGAGACGACCGAGGTCGTCTATTTTGTGGGCGCCAATGCCGCCGAGCTGGGGCCGTTCGTGCGCAAGCGCATCAGCGGCGATGCTTCTATGGGAGATGCCTACGGGCATTTGCTCGCGGCCCAGCGCGCCGGCCGCCGCTTCCGCCACCTGCCGCGCATCTACGATGTGCACGAAAGCGACGGCGATTTAGTGGTGGTCATGGAATACGTGGCCGGCCGCACCCTGCGTGACGAGGTGTACGAGCGCGACGCCTCCCTTGAGCTGGCGCGCCGCTGGTTCCCGCTTCTGTGCGACGGCGTGAGCGAGCTGCACGAGCAGTTTCCCGCGCCGATCATCCATCGCGATTTGAAGCCCACCAATGTGGTGGTGGGCGGCGAGGGGCTCACCATCATCGACTTCGGTATCGCCCGGGCGTTCCGCGACGGAGCCGAAAGCGATACGTCCCATTTCGGCACGCGCTCCTATGCGCCGCCGGAGCAGTTCGGTTTTCGGCAGACCGATGTGCGCAGCGACGTGTACGCCCTGGGCATGATTTTGTACTACCTGCTGACCGAGAAGGATCCGAGTCCTGCCGTGACGGCAGAGGGCTTCGCCGACCCCGCCATACCCGCGCCCTTGCGCCCGGTGCTCGCCCGCGCCTGCGCCTTCGATCCCGCGGTGCGGTTTTCTTCGGTACGGGAACTGAAAGAGGCGTTTTTGGCAGCTTGCCCATCGGCGGAGAGCCACGCAACGAGCGCGATCGCGCCTCGGCGCTCGTCGTCAGACTTCAGACCGGCCGGCTCCCCTAAGATCCCTTCGGGGCGATTCGCATCACGGGTGCGCGGGGCGTTCGCGACGCTTGATTCCAGCGAGACGGCGGGAGCGGTGTGGGATGCGGTGATTTTGCTGCTGTGGCTGCTGTTCGCCTGCGTTTTGACCACCATGCCCTTCGCGTCCGAGGGGTCCTACGCCTCGTGGCCCACCTGGCTGTTGATGTTTCAGTACTGGGTGTTTGGCTACCCGTTCTTCACCGGTCTGCTCTTCGTTCTGGCCGATGTGCGCATTGTGCGGCGCGTGGCTCCCTCTGCTTGGCTGCTCAAAGGATCGCGCCTGCGAGCCTTGGGCGTCATTCTCGTGGTCGCGGGGGTTCTTTCCGTTGCGGTTTCGATGGCCTTGGCGGATGCTTTGGGCCTGCCGGTGTAGCTTCGCTACCGAAACCTGCGAATTTTTTTTCGAAAGTGGTGCATCATGCTTTGCCGTGAGCGACATTTCGAGCGAGAGGTGCGGTAATTGAACGATATCGGTGCAAGGTGAGAGCGTGGGAGCCCTGATGCAAGCTCTTTTATGCCATGGAATGCACCATTATCGAAGGATTCATGCAGAAAGTCGGCTCGCGCCGCAGTGCTCAACTTAGCCCTGCACCGCTATCGCCTCTTTTGTCGCAATAGCGGGAACAGCGCGAGGCCATCTGTTTCTGAAGAAGTGGATTATGGCTGTAGCAAGGCGATGCGCGTCGATAAACAAAAGATGGGCTAGTGCTTGACTTTCCGGCGGGTTTCCCAAAAGGCTACGGCGCTCGCGGCGGCGACGTTCAGGGAATCGACGCCGTGGTGCATGGGGATGCGCACGGTGAAGTCGCAGGCGGCGATGGTGGCGGGGGCCAGGCCGTCTCCTTCGGTACCGAGCACCAAGGCGAGGTGCTCGCATGCTTTCAGCACGGGGTCGGCGATGGAAATGGCCTCGTCGGACAGGGCCAGGGCCGCTGTGGCGAAGCCGGCCTCGCGCAGCAGGGGAACGCCCTCGCGCGCCCAATCTCGCTCGCATCCGATGCGTGCCCAGGGCACTTGGAACACGGTGCCCATGGAGACGCGGGAGGCGCGGCGAAAGAGCGGGTCGTGGCAGGAGGGCGTGAGCAGCACCGCGTCGATGCCTAAAGCGGCGGCACTGCGGAAGATGGCCCCGATATTGGTGTAGTTCGTAACGTCCTCGAGCACCGCTACCCGATGGGCGCCGGCGAGCAGGCGGCCCACGTCGGGCTCGGGCGGGCGGTGGAACGCGGCTAGGGGCCCGCGCGTCATCTCGTAGCCGGTTATGGAGCGCATCTCGTCGGACGAGACGACGGACAGGGGCGCGGCGGGGTTTGCGGCGCGCATCTTTTCCAGCAGCGCTTCAGAGGCGGCGAGCCAGCGCCGGTCGGTGAGCACGGCGAAGGGAACGCATCCGGCATCAAGGGCGCGGTCGATCACGTTCACGGATTCTGCGACAAACAGCCCCGAGGCCAGGCGCTCTGGCGACCCTTCCGGGTCGATGGCGCGCGCCAGCCCCACCAGCTGCTTGGGGTCGCGCAACTGCCCGTCGGTCATCGAAGAGAACGGCGCCAAGTGCGGGTCATTGGAAGAGCAGGAAGTTGTCGCATTGGAAGTCATGGACGCAGTATAAGCTAGCGTGGCGTCTTCCGAATGATGGCGGTGGGGGTGGGTGGAAGATAGCGGGCGGGGTACACGATGACGCCCGTCTTCCCCAGATGAGAGAGCGCCCCCATAACGAGCACCGGCGCTCCGTAGCAGACGACGAGCGCCCCGAGGCCCGCCAGCCCGGGCGTCGCGGACGCAGTAAAGCCGGCGATGGCCAGCAGATGGAAATACAGCGCCAAGAACATGCCGTGGAACAGCCAGATGGCCATGGTGTAGCGGGTGACGAATCCGAAGAAGCGATTCTGGCGTCCGCCGCGGAACACGGTGGCGAACAGCGAGGTGCACCAAAGGACGCCCAGGCCGTCGAGCACCGCATGGGACGCTTCGCCGATCCAGCCGGCGCGGAACGTGACAATGCTGGCGGCTATCCACAGAGCGCCCAGGGCCCACACTTTCTCGCGACCACGCAGAATCGGCAGCCCGCGGTACAGCGCGACGGCCATACCGCCGGCCGCCCACAGCCAGTTCTCCGCGACCGAGGTGAGCGCATAGGGAAGGTGCTCGGCGAAGCTGGCCGTCGCGGGCAGGGACAAAAGCACCACGATGGTCACCTTGGCGAGGGCCGCGGCGACGATGAGCCCTCGGGCGTTGCGGCGGCTTTTCACGGTGGGCGTAACCGCGTAGATGATAAGGCAGGTGTAGAAATAGCCCACGGGGACGACCGGCGTCACGAACAGCGACTCGACAAGCGTGCCGATGGTGAAAGGCGGCGCGCCACCGGTGAGGGAATTCGTCAGCAGCACGAGGATGGTGAACGCAACGAAGGGGATGCCCATGAGCGCCAGCTCGCGCCGAAGGTTCGCAGCCCAGGTGCGCTTCGTGCGCGTCGTGCGGTAGCGCTGGTAGAGAAAGCCCAGGCAGAAGTAGAAGATAGGCAACTGGAAGGGAACGAGGCAATCGACAATCCACTCCGAGACGGCACTTGAGGGCAGCGCGCCGTGGGCGCCGCAAGCCGCGATGAGGGTGCCCGAAGCGATAGTGAGGGAGGCGGTGGCCTCGAGGTTGTGCAGCCACACATCGCTTGTGCCGCCTGAGCCGTGGCCGTGCATCTCGTGGGTGGTGGCGGCAGGCGCGGTTGCCTCGGCCGTGGAAGAGGAGGATATGTTGACGGAATCGCTCATGGCTCTACGGTAGCACGACGGCTTTTCTCGGGCGGGCACGAGCGGCCGCTGTTTTCCCAACTATTACCTTCCCGTACGCTTAGCGCCCGTGGTGCTGGGCGAAGCGGCTGCGTGCGGCCGTGGGGCAGCCCGAGAGCCGTGCCGAGAACCAGGGGCTTGCCGGTGCGGGGGTTGTGGGCGGCAGGGGCGTCTCGTTGGCGTGCGGCGCGATCGTCGCTTGAGTGCCGGGCGCGGCGTCGGGCGACGCGGCAAGGGAAGGTGCGCCGCCGCACAATGCGGCGTCGGGAGCGCTCCCGGACGCGTGCCGGTGACAGGGGGCCGCTTGGCTCAGGCAGCGCGGGAGCTGGTCGGTGAGAATGACGCGCTCGAAGTCGCGCCGGTTGCTGACGTAGGCCTTGCGGAAGATGTTGGTGGCGTGGAACTGCACCGTGCGGACGGAGAGATGCCGGTCGGCGGCGATTTCCGGATAGCTCTTATGCTGCAGGATGAGGCGGGCTACGGGCATTTCCTTAGGGGTGAGGCTCAGCTCGTCAAGCTCTTGCTGGATGTGCTCGGCCCGGGTCACGTGCCGCGCTTGGCGCTCGCGCAGAGCCCGCTCGCGCAGGGCCAGCAGCATGCCGAGGCCGGCCAGGGCGCAGGCCGCTGCAAGAGAGGCCGCTATCGTGGTCGTGAGGCCGAAATCCACCGGCGCCGGCGCACCGGCTGCGATGCAGCCAGCAGCGCCGGCCAACATGAGACTCAGGCCGAAAGAGGCAAGGGCGCAGGCGAGCAGCGTCCGTGTGGCGCGGTCGGTGCGCGGGGTGGGGGTGCGGCGCCGTGGAGGGACGACGGGAGGCGCCGAGCGGTCGGCAGGAGTCGTGTTCTTCATGATCGTATCCTTTTGACGCGAAGGGAGGCCCTTCGAGGGTTGTGTGTCCCGAAGCGAGGCGGGCGCATGTCTGCGCCGGAATGACGGTGGGGCCTGATGCGTTGGAGCTGCGAATGCCTGCCGGAGAAGCGATTCCCGAAGCCTCTCGCGGGCCTTGAATCATACTCCAAACATTGCTAAGCATTCTTTGAAAAACGAAAGTCGATAGAATTACAACCTCACTGCTGATTGTTTGTTGGGATAATGTTGTCTTAAAACTGGCTATGAACTGGGAAAACTCTTCAATTTCTATGTCGAATATGACATAGAAAGCGCCTAAAGCCCAAAAGGTGGGAGGGGCGCAGAGATGGGGCCACAAGGGGTGGCCCGCCGGCCCGCTGCCGCCGATCGCCCCGCCGGCCCGCCAGCCCATCGTTCGCCGCTCGTCCCGCCGCCCGGTGCGAACTTCGTCGCGCAACGTGACAAACGTGGACTTTCTCGGTAGCTGTCTTCCGCCGCCTTGGCCCCGTGATAGCATTTCCGAAGTTTGCAACCTTGCATGCGGCAGCTCTCGACCCACGTTCGGGCTGGCGCTCGATTAGTCCGGAGGCAATCCGTGGATATGTTCATCGAAGTTCTGAAGGCGTTTTTCGTCGGTGTGGTAGAGGGCATCACCGAGTGGCTGCCCATTTCCTCCACGGGCCACATGATCTTGGTGGACGAGTTCGTGAAGCTGAACGTGTCCGCAGAGTTTCTGGAGCTGTTCCTGGTGGTCATCCAGCTGGGAGCCATCATGGCCGTGCTCATTCTGTACTTCCACAAGCTGAACCCCTTCTCGCCGAAGAAGACCGCTCCCGAGAAGCGCGGCACCTGGCGGCTGTGGGGCATGGTGGCCATCGGCTGCATTCCGGCGGCGGCCATCGGCCTTACCCTGGACGACTTCTTCAACGAGTACTTCTACAACGCCTGGACGGTGGCCGTGGCCCTTATCGTGTACGGCGTGGTGTTTATCTTGCTGGAGCGCCGCAACCGCCGACGCGAGGCGGCCTACCTCGCCTCGCGCGAGCCCCGCGGCGCCCATGCGCGCCCGGCGCAGGTAGGCCCGGGCGACGACGGCGACGATGCCGAGATGGCCCTGTTCCGCGTGCGCACCGTGGACGAGATCGGTTGGAAGACGGCGCTCAAGATCGGCTGCTTCCAGATGCTCGCCATCATCCCGGGCACGAGCCGCTCGGGCTCTACCATCATCGGCGGCATGCTGTGCGGCTGCTCGCGCACGGCGGCGGCCGAGTTCACGTTCTTCCTAGCCATCCCCGTTATGTTCGGCTGGGGCGTGCTGAAGCTCATCAAGTACATCCTGGCCGTGGGCCTGGCCATGACCGCTACCGAGATCGCCGTGCTCGTGGTGGGCATCGTGACGGCGTTCGTGGTGTCGGTCGTCTCCATCAAGTTCCTCATGGGCTACATCAAGAAGAACGACTTCACGGCCTTCGGCGTCTACCGCATCATCGTGGGCGTGGTCGTGCTCGCCTACTTCGGCGTGAAGGTGCTGCTGTAGGGCGAAGGCGGCGGTGCGGATTCCGCCCCTTTCGTAGCCAATCGAATTGTCTTATGATAATCTGACCTCCAAGGATGAAGTTTTGCGCGGACGGGCGCCGAGAAAGGGGAGGTCTGTGTTCAGCGAGCTGGTCGTGGCCTACCTGTTTCTCGGGGGCACCGGGGCGGGCGCTTGCGCGATTATGGCCGTTGCGGGGCTGCTCGTCGACGGCGAACAGCTGCGGCTGTGCGCTGCGTCGCGCTTTCTCGACGAGCGCGGGCAGGCTTACGGGCGCTTCTTCGGAGCGGGGCTCGCCGCAGGCGTTGCGGCGCTCGCGTTGGGGATAGTCTGCCTTATGGCTGATGTGGGGCGTCCTGATCGGCTGGTGCTGCTTGTTGTTTCCGAGCCGACGAACTATCTCGTGCTGGGTGCGTGGTCCCTTGTGGCTTGCTTCGGGCTGGGGGTCTTGGGCGTCCTTGCATGGCGTGGCGTCTTGTCCGTTCGTTCGGTGGCCCTTCGTGGGCTGAGCGCGCTGCTGGCTGCTGTCTCGTTCGTGACCATGGCCTACACGGGGCTTCTGCTTTCGAGTATGGCCTCGGTGCCCCTGTGGCACAATCTGTGGCTACCGGTGATGTTCGTGCTCTCGAGCCTCTCGTGCGGTATTGCCTTGGTGCTGGCGACTACGTTGCTGGGAAGAGGTGCCCGCGCCTTCGCTGGCGTGCTGCGCGCGCTCGTTTGCATCGACGGTTTGGTCATCGCGGCCGAGGTGCTGGTGCTGACGGCCTGGCTGGTTGCGGTATGCGCTGCGGCGGGCGTTGGGTCGGCAGATGCGGCACCGACGCCCACCGATACCGCCGCCCTCGCCTCGGTGCGCCTGCTACTTGAGGGACCGGGCGCGCTGGCGTTCTGGGTGGGCTTGGTGGGCGTCGGGCTCGTTGTGCCGCTGGCCATCAACGCGATTGCCTCGTTCGTCTTAAAGCCGTCGCGGTCCGCCTCGATGGCGCTGCCCAGGCAGGTCGCGTTTCTAGTGTCGGCGCTGGGCGTCCTTATCGGAGGTGCCTGTTTGCGCGCGACAGTGGTGTCCGCCGCTTTAGTGCCCGCTGCCGTGGGCCTGCTTTAACCTCCCCTGGAAGAAAGGCCTCTCATGTTTCCCTTCGAAGTTGACGATGCGTCCGATTTGCCCCTGTGGGTGCAGCTGCGCAATCGCATCGCCTATCTCATCAACGACGGCTACTTCAAGCCCGGCGACAAGCTGCCCACGGTGCGCGGCCTGGCCTCCGAGATTTCCATCAACTACAACACGGTGAACAAGGCCTACTTGAGCCTGGTGTCCGACGGGTATCTGGAATCGACCCGCGGGCGCGGCGTGTTTGTGGCGGACATGGCGGCCAAGATGGGCGCCGAGGGCGAGGGCGAGGTGGACGCCGTGCTTGGTGAGTGCATCGCCTCCTGTCGCGAGCTGGGCATGGATTACGACGATATCGAGCATGCCATGAGCCGCAAGATCAAGCGCCTGAAGTACGACGAGGCCCGCGAGCGCGGCGAGTTTTCGGCCCGTATCATCGATTTCGAGAAGCCGGCGGAACGTGCTGAGAAGGGGGCCTGAGAGCGGCCTGCAAAAGCCGCCGCAAGAGCCGCGCCCCCTGCTGAACGACCGACTGCGTTTGGTCCCGACCTGAAGGAGTTCCCATGACCCGCACAGAGAAAACCCCCGACGCGCGTCGCTTCCGCGTGGCGCCCGAGGTGTCCACGGAAGTGGTGGGGGAGCGCGTCTCGTCGACGGGCGTGCTGCTGTTCTCGGCGGCGCTGTTCGCCGTGGTGCTGGCCGTGGTGCTGGGAGCGGGGCTGCTCGTTGCGGGACGCGTCACGCTGGGAGTTGTCGTCGCGGCTGCAGTGGCCGCGTTGCTTGCCATCGGCTGCTGTCACATCGCCCAGCAATGGGAGCGCGTGGTGGTGCTGAGGCTCGGCCGCTTCAGCCGCGTGTCGGGGCCGGGGCTGTTTTGGACCATTCCCGTCATCGAGGCGAACGCCATGCGGGTGGACATGCGCACGCGGGTGACCACGTTCTATGCCGAGGAAACGCTCACGGCCGATCTCGTTCCCATGAACGTGGACGCCGTGCTGTTCTGGCACGTGTGGGATGCCCACGCCGCCTGCACCGAGGTGGGCGACTTCACCCATGCGGTGGAGATGGCCGCCCAGACGGCCCTGCGGGACGCCATCGGCCGAGCGAGCGCCGCGGAGGTGGCCATCCGCCGCGAGCAGCTTGATCGGGAGCTCAAGCGCGTGCTGGAGGAGAAGGTGGCGCCGTGGGGCGTGACTATCCTTTCGGTGGAAGTGCGCGACATCCTGCTGCCCAAGGAGCTGCAGGAGGCCATGAGCCTGGAGGCCCAGGCCGAGCAGCGCAAGAAGGCCCGCATCATCCTCATGGAGGCCGAGCACGACATCTACGAGATACTGGATGAGATGGAGGGGCTCATCGGCGACCATGAGGCCGTGGCCCGCCTGCGCACCATGCACCTTTTGAACGAGTCGCTGCGCGAGGGCAAGGGCACCGTGGTCATCCCCAGCGCCTTCGCCGAGGGCTTCAACGAGGGCGTAGGCGACCTGCTCAAGGGATAGCCGTCAAGAATGCTTGATAATCGAAGTATTCCGAAATTATCAAATGTATTTGACATTCTTGAGACGGCTTGCGATGTATTCTTCGGGCGCTCTAGAATTGATATAGTGCTTCAATCTCCTGGTGCGCAAGGCGTGCGCAAAGCTCTGCCCTATAGGGTATACTTCGAATCATCTAATCGGTATGCGAGGAGGTGAGCTATGCCGCCCTACACCATTGAGCAAATCAGAAACGAGGTTTCTCGGGCAAGCGAGGAGTATAACGCTACGGCCCCTTTTGAGGAGAAGATCGCAAGTGTGTCTCTGTTTGGCAGCTATGCTGATGGACGGGCGACTCGCAGATCCGATATAGACCTGCTCGTGCGCTTCACCTCGGCTGTCGTGAGCTTGTTTACCTTGGCTCGAGTCCTGTCTTGTATGGAGGAGCGCCTGGGCGTCTCTGTAGATGTCGTTCAAGATCCTGTCCCCGACGGTTCTCTGCTGGTTGTCAATAAGGTGGTGCCGCTCTATGAAGGACTCTGATGTCAGGATACTGAAGAAGATCGTCTCTGAAATAGAGTACTTAGAGAGTCTGCTAGCCGAGATAGATTTGGGCAGCTTTTTGGCTGATGAGACAATTGAGCGCGCCTCTTCGATGACTACCATCAATGTAGGTGAACTTGCGAAGCGCCTAAGTAAAGAGTTTTACGCCGAGCATCCCGGGACGGAACTGCGTTTTGCTGCGAAGACTCGGGATGTCTATGCACATGGCTATTTCACCCTTTCATTCGAGACGGTTTATAAGACTGCGGTCGAGGACTATCCCCGATTGAAGCTTGCGGTTCTCGAAATGATTGAAGAGGAGGAGGCGGCCCGCGACGCCCTTTACGAAAAGGAGCTGATGGAGGCTATAGGGGATGGGCGCGCGGATATAGCTGCGGGGCGTTATGTTGTGGGAATCGAAAGCGCTAGAGAACGTTTGCGTCAATTGAAGAATGAATCGAGCGGCGATTCCGAATAACTATCCTCAAAATAGATAACCTGTTCTGAAAATTGTCCTATGATAATCCTTGCATTGTCATAGGACAATTTGCTATAGTGCCGCCAGAGGAATTTGGCCAATTCTCGGGAATACCAGTTTGAGGGGACTGATAAGGCCGCCGCGCTGAGGAGAGACGGCGCCGCTCGCAAAGGCGAGGTCCCCGGGAATGAAGGAGGAGAGATGTCCGAAGCAGAACGCTCCACAGGCGGACTCACTCGTAGAGGCTTCTTGAAGGGCGCCGGCGCCACGGCAGGTGTCCTGGGTCTCGCCGGCGTCGCGGGCATGACGGCGACATCCGACTGGCTCGCGCCGACGAAGGCCCATGCGGAAGGCGAGGAGCGGGTGGCCCACCTGTGCCATCAGTTCCATTGCCTAACGGGCTGCAACTTGAAGTGCACCATCCGTGATGAGCGAGTGAGCCTGATAGAGCCGAGCGATCTTGCCGAAGAGAGTCACCGCACCATCTGCCTGCGCGGCATCAACGAAGTTGCCCATATTTACTCGCAGGACCGCCTGCAGACGCCTCTGAAGCGTGTCGGTGAGCGCGGTGAGGGGAAGTTCGAGCAAATCAGCTGGGACGAGGCAATCAAGACCATCGCTGACGCCCTCAAAGCGTCGCAGGAGAAATACGGCGAGGGGTCGGTTTTCATTCGCAAGTCCACCGAGGCGAGCATCGGCTTCGATTTCCTCGGCCAGCTTCTTCGCGCCGACCAGGGCGGCAACTGGGGCCTTGACCGTGGCCAACCTAACGGTATGACCCCTGCTTTCGGCGCCTATAGCTACTGTCCGACGCGTTCCATTCACGAGTTCTCCGACGCGGCCACCATTATCGAGGTGGGCCACAATCCGCTCGAGAGCGGCATCGTCTGGTCTCGTGCGCTCATGGATGCTGTCGAGGCCGGCACGTATGTTGCGGTTCTCGACCCGCGCTTCAGCGGCACGGCGTCCAAGGCGAATCAGTGGCTTCCGGTTCGCCCCGGCACTGATGCGGCGGTTATTCAGGGCATGATTCGCGCCATTGTCGACAACCAGTGGTATGACGAGGACTTTGTGCTTGCCCACACGTCTTTCCCGTTCCTCGTGGAGCGGGCCACGGGCGCAAGCTATCGCAGCGCGACGGATATGGCGCCGAATCCGGCGGTTGTTTCCGGAGAGCCCGTTGGTGCTCCTTATGTCTGGGATACGGTGACGAACGCTCCGAAGCTGTATTCCGAGGAAGGCGTCGTTCCCGCCCTCGAGGGCAGCTGGACCGTTGACGGCAAGGAGCTGGTCACCGAGTTTACGCTCATGGGAGAGTGGCTTGCCGATTATCCGACGAGCTGGGCGGCTTCCAAATCCGGCATTGATGAGGCGGTCATCATTGACCTGGCCGACCGTTACGCCAACAGCGGCCCCGCCATCATCGACTATGGTCTGGGCGGTCCCGATAAGTACACCAATGCCGATGTTCTGGGGCACTCGATGTCTATTCTCACGGCGCTGACGGGAAATTACGGGCGCAAGGGCTCGGGCTTCGGTTTCTACGGCGGCGCAGGTGCCGACGATCCCGCAGCGACGCTTAATCCTTGGCTGCTTCCCGAGGAGTACGGCTACAACGATTCCGGTATGGGTATGTACGACATGCCCTATCACGAGAACAACATCCACGTTGCGCTTACCTTCGGCGACGCGTTCACCCTTGAGGCCGCAAATGCCAACGACATGCTCGCCTGGGTGAAGAGCCTCGATTTCTTCGCGATTATCGACATCTACCATTCCTCGGCTGTCGATTACGCCGACATCGTGCTTCCTGCCTGCACTAAGTTCGAGTGCGAGGAGAACGTCAAGCAGCTGCGCGCCAGTTTCGGTCACGTCATGCTCGCCAACGGCATGGTCGATCCTCTGTTCGAATCGAAGAGCGACCTGCAGATTGAGCGTCTGCTTGCTGCTGAGTGGGGTCTTGATCACCTGCTTCCCGAGACCTACGAGGAATTGGCCCGGGCGAGCCTGGACGGCGTGGAAGAGCTTGATGAGAACATGAAGGGCATCACCTATGACGCGCTGCTGGCCCAGGGCGGCTGCATGGCCCTGCCGGGCACGGGTCCCGATTGGCGCCCCGATGGTCATGCGGATCAGGTGTACGGAACGCCCTCTACGCGCATTGAGCTGTACTACGAGTACCTTCTCGGCCAGGGCCACCAGTTCCCCGTTTACGAGGATGCCAACGAGGCCTACGAAGATAACCCGATCAAGGACACCTACCCGCTCTATTTCACCCAGGGCAAGTCGCGCTACCGCATTCACGCCTACTACACAGCCTCTCCCTGGTTCCAGGAGGACTACGGTCCGTGCGTAAATATCGGGCCGGAGGACGCCGAAGCGCGCGGAATTGTCACCGGCGACGACGTGCGCGTGTTCAACGACCGTGGATCGTTTGTCTGCAAGGCCTTGGTGAACCCGAGCATGAGGCCGGGCGTTCTGTTCATGGCCGAGACGACCTATACCCGCTATTACAAGGAAGGCTTCTTGCAGAACGTCACGAATTCGGCGCGCAACGAGCGCTGCTACGAGATGTATCACGGACCGCAGATTCCCTACAACGACACGCTCGTTCAGGTGGAGAAGGCGTAGGTGCGATTATGACTAAACTTGGAATTGCCATTAACAAGACCCGCTGCATCGGTTGCCAGACGTGCTCGTTTGCCTGCAAGATGCAGAATCGCGTGCCGAAGGAGATGCGCTGGAACCGGGTGTTGACCGAAGGATGCGACATCGAGGATGGCGCGACGGGAACCTATCCGAACCTGACTCGCGTCTATTTGCCAGTGGCCTGCCAGCATTGTGAGAACCCCGCATGCCAGAGGGTGTGTCCGACGGGCGCGACCTACAAAGACGAGATGGGCCGCGTGGAAGTCGATTACGAGAAGTGTATTGGTTGCCGCATGTGCATGGCGGCCTGTCCCTACAATGCGCGTAGCTTCAACTGGGAAGACCCTGTTTACGAACCGGATTTCTCCTACGGCGACGGTGCGGTCGAGGACCGTACCCGCGGTGTGGCGGAGAAGTGCACGCTGTGCAAGGAGCGCACCGACCGAGGCGAAGAGCCCATGTGCGTGGCCTGCTGCCCCGTGAAGGCCCGCACCTTCGGCGACCTGGATGATCCCAACTCCGAGATCTCCAAGCTGCATGCCCGCTCGACGGCCCATGTGCTGCTGGAGGAGCAGGGAACCCGTCCGCAAGTTTTCTATTACGAGTAGGGGAGTGACATCATGGAACTTCTGACGAGAAACAAGCTGCTTGCGGCCGTGCTTGCCGTGCTGGCTCTGGCGGGTGTTGGGGCCTACGGCTTCCAGCTCATGGGCGGCCTTGCGGTGACGGGCATGTCCAACGGCGTGTCCTGGGGTCTCTACATCGCCATGTTCATGTTCTTCGTGGGCCTCTCCGCCGGCGGCCTGATCGTGGCCTCTTCAGCGAGCGTCTTCCACATCAAGCGCTTCAAGGCCGTGGCCATGCCGGCCATCATCCTGTCCACGGTGTGCATCTGCCTCGCTGGCATGTTCATCCTGATCGATTTGGGCGGCATCCAGCGCATCTGGCGTCTGTTCACCGGACCCAATCCCGCCTCGCCCCTCATCTGGGACGTGTGCGTGATCACGCTGTATCTGGTGATCAACGTGCTGTATCTGGTGAACATGCGCCGCGGCAACGACCGTGCCGTGTCCATCATCTCGCGGTTCGCCCTGCCCTGTGCCATCCTGGTGCACTCGGTGACCGCCTGGATCTTCGGCCTGCAGATGGCGAAAGAGGGCTGGTACTCGGCCATCATGGCTCCCATCTTCGTGGCCTCGGCCATGGACTCGGGCCTGGCGCTTCTGCTGTGCGTGCTCGCCGCGTTGAAGAAGGCGCGCCTGTTCGACACCTCCCGCGAGCTTATGGCATCGCTGGCCGGGCTTCTGGCTACCTGCATCGCCGTGGACGCGTTCTTCATCTTCTGCGAAGTGCTGACCATGGCCTACCCCGGAGCCACCGGCGCCGAGACGTTGGCGCTTATGACGGCAGGCCCCACGGCTCCGTTCTTCTGGTTCGAGATTATCGGCGGCCTGGCTATCCCCTTCCTGGTGCTCGTGTTCGCGAAGAACCGCGAGCGCACGGGGCTTGTGGTGGGGGCGAGCGTGCTCGTCATCGCCGGCGTGCTCTGCAAGCGCCTGTGGCTGCTGCTCACCTCGTTCATCGTGCCGAACGTGGAAGGCGCGCCGGGCGTGCTGTCCGACGGCGGCTGGGCGCTGCTCGGTGCCTATGCGCCGACGCTGCCCGAGGTGCTCATCGTGGTGGGCATGCCCTGCCTGGGCGCGCTCGCTTTCATGGCCCTCGGCTCTAGGCTGCTCGTTCCCGCGGCCGAGACCGAAAAGGTTCGCGCTCGTGGCGCCCAGGGCGCGGCTCTGGACGGCGACTTCGATCCGCAGACGGCGTAAGTGGTGTTTCAGGGCGGCTCGCTCGGAAGCGGGCCGCCTGTTTAACGGTGAGAGGAGTGCTCGTGAGTACGCTCGACGCAAATTCCTGGAAGGCTCTGGCCGATGCCTATGCGTTTCTGGGAAACTCGCTCCTGCGGCCTATGTCGCAGACGGCTGATGCGGGGCTCGATGCCAGTTTTTGGAGCGTGTTTCCCGACTTCGAAAGCGAGGATGTGGCCCATGCCATCGACTCGCTGGCGCTGTGGGCCGAGTCCCGCAGGGGCGAGGCGCGGGATGCGGTGGTGACCGATGTGTCTGTGGAGTACACGGCGCTGTTCGTCGGCCCGCCCTCTCCGCTGGCCCCGCCTTGGGAGACCATGAACCGCCGCGAGGGCGCGACTGTCGGCTTCGGCGAGCCCACCTTCCAAATGCGCGAGGTGCTGCGGGGGCTCGGCCTTGAGGCGGCGGGGCCTTCGAACCAATATGAGGATCACCTGGGGCTTGAGCTGCTCTGCCTTTCCGAGATGTGCCGGCGCCGCGCCTGGGCATTGGACATGGCCGCGACGGCGCGCGAAGTGGCGGCTCGCGGCGAAAGCGTCGACGGGCTGTCCCGCGAGCTTTCCGGCGAGGAAGTGGCGGCGTACCTTGACGAGCATCCGCTCGGCTGGGTTGGGGCCCTTGAGGATAAGGTGGAAGCCGCTCGCCCCGATGGCTACTACGTGCGTCTGCTGACTCTTGCTCGTTCGCTCATGGAGCGCCACAAGGCGTTGCTCGGATAGACTCACCGCATCGGTTCTGCGGCCTCTCTTCCATGTCTGCCCCCTCGACCCCTCCCGCCGAGGGGGCGCTTTAGGTACCGGCGAGCCTTTCCTTGTTGATACGCCAATAAACAGCTTGGTGACCTGAGTCTTTCGTGACGGTGTCCTTGTTGACGCCTCGGTGGCAGTGACGGGTTTTGTTCAACTGCTCGTTTTCAGCTCGGTTCTCCGACGGTTGTGCCGGCGGCCTTCTCTTATGATGGCGTTAAGGACAGAGGGCGCGATTACCCTGATGAATCGCGTTTTCGAGAGGTTTTACGGGAAAGCTGGAGCGATTATGGAGAAGTTTCTGAACATCGTGCGGTCGAACAACATGGTGCAGGCGGTGCTTTGCATCGGCTTCGGTTTGTTTCTGATGATTTACCCGTCCATCACCGTGCAGGGCATCATCATGTTGTTCGGCGTGGCCCTGGCCCTTATGGGCGCGGCGGGGCTTCTGTCCTACTTCCGCCAGCGCAGCGCGCGCTACCGCGATTCGGGTACGCTCATGAGCGCCGTCTTCTACCTCATCATCGCCCTTATCGCCTTCGCGTTTCCCAAGGTGATCGCTGGGTTCTTCTCGGTGGTGCTCGGCGTGGTGCTCATCTTGTGCGCCATCGTGAATGTAGTGCGCGCCTTCGCTCTGCGCGATTTCGGCAGCAGCATCTGGATTGCAGTGCTGGCCGTGAGCGTGGCCGTGGGCATCGGCGGCGTGCTCATCGTGGTGAACCCCTGGGGCGCGTCCATGACCTTCGTGCTGGTGCTCGGCGGCGCGTTCATCGTCAACGGTGCGGTGGATCTGTTCATCGAGTGGTACCAGCGCGATTCGGAGAGCCGCGGCGACTCCATGATGCACTCGCGCTAGGCCGTCGAGCGCCGGTGAGGGAGGCGCCCTGCGCGTCACCGCGGCGGCCCGAGCGCTGGCCTGCGCATCGGACCGTCCGTCCACCCGAGCGCTGGCCTGCGCAGCTTCTCCTTCGCTTTTGCCGATGGCTCCTCATCGCGGGCTTCTATGACCCAATTTCCCAACGACCCCTGCTCGTGCGGGGGTCTTTGCTATTATGGCCTCACGCGAGGGCGGGTCTGCTGCGGCGGGTTCGCCATGCTCGTTCAAGCTTTTGGTACAGGAAAGGAATTGCGATGTCAGACGAAACCAGCGCCCTGGCGGAGATCGAGAAGCATCGCGAGAAGATCGATGAGATCGATCGTCAGCTCGTGGCGCTTCTGAATAAGCGCGCCAGCCATTCTCTGGTCATTCGCGGGCTGAAGCCCGATGCCCATATGGGCCTCTACGACGCCCGCCGAGAGGAGGAGATCTTCGAGAAGATCGCTTCCTACAACGAGGGGCCGCTCTACAACGAGTACCTCCGCGCCATCTACGAGACCATCCTTCGAGTGAGTAAGGAGACGCCGTCCGTATGAGCGAAGTGAAACTTGCCCCCATTCCCGATCTCGGCCAGCGCACCGACGAGATCACCATTTACGCTGGGCCTTGCTCGGTGGAGTCCGCCGAGCAGTTCGACGAAGTAGCCGAGTGCCTTGCCGGCCTCGGCCTCACCTGGATTCGCGGTGGCGCTTTCAAGCCGCGCACGAACCCGCACTCGTTCCAGGGTCTTGGCGAGGAAGCGCTCAAGATCATGAAGAGTGCTGGCGACCGCTATGGCCTGAAGACCCTCACCGAGGTGATGGACTCGGCTCACTGCCAGCTCGTTTCCGACTACGTGGACGGCCTGCAGGTGGGCGCCCGCAACTTCCAGAACTTCAGCCTGCTGAAGAAGATTGGTGAAGTGACGGCCGACACCCATCAGATGGTGCTGTACAAGCGCGGCTTTGCCGGCACCATTGCCGAGTGGCTCGCCGCCACCGACTACATCACCGACCACGGCAACACCAACGTGGTGCTCTGCGAGCGCGGCATCCGCACTTTCGAGACGGCCACCCGCTTCACGCTGGACATCGCTGCGGTGCCGGTGATCCACAAGCAGTCACTGTACCCGGTGTGCATCGACGTGTCGCATCCGGCCGGCCAGCGCGACCTGGTGCCCTCGCTGGCGAAGGCGGCCATCGCTGCCGGCGCCGACTCGCTGATGATCGAGGTGCATCCGAACCCGCCGGTGGCCCTCTCCGACGGCCCCCAGCAGCTGACCCCGGCCCAGTTCCGCGAGCTCGTGGCCGAGCTGCGCGAGCTTGCCGCCGTGCTAGGGAAGAAGATCGTGTAGCGCGCGCTTTTGCAGCGCGGGACTCAACGAAGGTGGCCGCTCTTCCGACGGGAGGGGCGGCCGCTTTTCGTATCCGGCCTGCCTTCGCGTCCGGACGCCTCTCGTGTCCGGGCCGCTTTCGTGTTCGGCCCGCTTTTCGCGCTCGGACGCCTTCGTGTCCGGACGGCGGCGACACTCCGCACCGCCGCGCCACGCCACGCCACGCCACGGGGGCTCATCTCGCTGCCACGACCTGGATTGCTTGCAAATCGACGGGTAGCGTAGTTTTTGGACGCCGCCCCTTCCCTGTGCTTTCCCGGCGCGATGCTGTGACCTGGGGTTTTCGAAAACATGTAGGCTGATGATGTCCGCACAAGGTACGCTACCCGTTGATTTGCAAGCAAAAAGGGCATTGCCGGTTGCGCACACCGCGACACGCGCCCCGTGCGCTGCCGCATATCGCGACGCGCGCCCCGTGCGCTGCCGCACACCGTGACGCGCGCCCCGTGCGCTGCCGCACACCGCGTTCCCGCCGCTGATTTCTGCGGCTCTCGGGTTGGGGCTGCCGGCTCTTTCCGAATGAAGCGGGCGACCTGTCCTTTCCGGAATACACGCTGGTCGCTCATATATGATCAGACAACATATCGCAGAGAAGCATTGATGAAGATGCGCGCATGCCCGGGATGCCGCCCTTGGCGCTTGCTACACTGCGCTCATGCGATTGTTCCTTTACGGCATATCGGCTTTTTCGTATTGGCTCGGGGTGCATGCTCGGCCCTCCTCGTCGTGCGCTGTGGGCTCGAGCGCGCTTGTTTCGTGCGAGCCGTCGCGCAAATCAATTGACTACTTGTTGCGGATATGCCCGTTTTTGCCTGTGCCGGTGCACGTGTTGGTGCCCAGGAAATCGAAGAGCCCCATTCCCGATGCGGTGGCCCATGCGTCTCACTTTGCCTTCAAGGAAAAGCCGTTCATACGCATTGCCGATGGCGTATTCGTCGCTTGTCCGGAGCTGTGCTTTGTCCAACTTGCCTGCGATCTCCCGTTTCATGAGCTGATAAAGGTCGGGAGTGCGCTCTGCGGCACCTTTGTCATTGATTCTTCCTGCTCGAACGGTTTGGCGAAAAGAGCGCCAATTACAACAACGAGGCGTATAGAGGCGTTTATTCGCCGCAATCCCGGAATTCGTGGCGCGAAGGCGGCGCGGCGTGCTGTGAAGTGTCTAGCGGAAAACGCCGCATCGCCCCCTGAAGCGTTTCTTTGGACGGTGATGAGCCTGGCTCAGCGCTATGGGGGATATGGTATCCCGGGACTCGAGCTGAACCGGCGAATCGCGCCGAGCAAGAAGGCCCAGCGCCTGGCCCGGCGCAAAACGCTCGTGCCCGATATCGTGCACGCCTCCTCGCGTCTATCTCTTGAGTACGACTCGAATTCGGAGCATCTTACGCCAGATCAGATTTCGCGCGATGCGTCTAAGCGACTGGCGCTTGAAGCCGATGGGTTCAAGGTGATTACCGTTACGCTGAAGCAGCTGTCGAGCAGCGATGAGATGCGCGGCGTTGCGGAACAGTCGTGCAAGAGGATGGGGCGCCGGTTCCAGATACAGTCGAAGAACTTCCGGGTGCAGCATCGGCTGCTCTATGCCTGCGGCTGGTCTTTGCGGGCGTATCGCTGCGACGGTTTTTCGGAGGATGATACGGAGCGAAAGGCCTAAGGGGCTCTTTTGCTTGCAAATCGACGGGTAGCGTAGTCGTTCGGACGGTAGCGGTTGACGCGTTTTTGGAAAACCCCAGGTCGGAGTGTTGCACTGAGAAAACGCAAAAAGGAGATGCGTCCAAAAACTACGCTACCCGTCGATTTTAAAGCAGAACGAGGTTGCATGAAGGGCCGACGTAGGCTGCGCCCCCGAGATGGCCGCTCGTTGGCATGCCGCGGAATTGAGGGGTTGCGCGGTCGGGATTCTGTGCTAAAGTACACGCCAGCAATTGAATATACCTTAAACCGATGAGGCGAAAGTCAAGCCATCCGGGCACTCACAGAGAGCGGGCGCAGCTGAGATTCCCGCAGAACGCCAGAGGGTAAATGGATCGCCGAGGGAAAGGGGAAAGGCTTACCGCAGTTTGTTCCTGCGAGGCCGAGTATCTGGACCGTGAGCCTGCGTTAAAGGCAGGGCGGGTGATGGCCCGTTCACGAGAGGGTTCGCTTGGCGAACCAATTAAAGGTGGCACCGCAGATCGAGGGATCTGTCCTTTAAGAGAAGGACAGATCCCTTTTTTTGTTGGGGTCGGCCGGGAACTCTCGAAGGCGTCGGATACGGGGCAATTGCTGACATGGGAAACGCTCGCAGAAGGCGAGCACGAGGGACGGTGAAAAAGCCGTCCGAGAAAGGACTGATTGACATGGCAGAACTCCGTATGACCGCCGACGCTAAGACCGCTCCCGCCGCCACCGCCGGCGCCAAGCGCACCGTGGCCGTTGCCGAGAAGAAGGGCTTGGGGGTGCAGGACCTCATTTTGGTGGCCGTGCTGCTGGCCGCCGGCGCCGTGCTGAAGCTGACCGTGGGCAGCCTGCTGGCCTCCTTCGGCATGAAGCCGAACTTCGTTATTGCCGCCTACTGCCTGGCCATTATCCTCATCCGCCCGAATCTGGCCCAGTCGCTGGCCATCGGCCTTATCGCGGGTTTGGTGTGCCAGATCCCGATGCTGAACGCCACGCCGCTTTTGAACATCCCCTCGGAGCTTCTGGGCGCGCTCGCCTGCGGCCTGCTCATCCGCGTGCCCATGAAGATTGGCAAGCTGGACGTGAACCCGCTCGTGAACACCTTCGTCTCCACCTGCGTGTCCGGCTTCACCTTCGCGGCGCTGTCCACCTACATCAACGTGGTGTCCGTCGGCGGCGACTTCGCCGTGGCCATGGCGGCCTACGTGGCCATCGTGCTGGGCACCGCCACGTTCAACTGCATCTTCGTGCAGGTGCTGGCCATGCCTCTGAAGAAGGTGCTGAAGCGCTAGTTGGTTTCGTTTGTCCGGCGGGGGCCAGGGGGCATACCTCCATGCTCAGACAGTCCTCGCTTGGTGGAAGTGCCCACCGGGCACTTCCAGTCGCTGCGGAACTGCGCGTGGAGGCGCGCCCCTGTCTCCCGCCTGCTCAACTGAGGCTGAGCGAAGCGGGAGCGGCGGGTGCCTTGACCGAGCGAGTTCCGCAGCGACCGAAACAGGACTAAACGTCCTGTTTCGCAAAGCGAGGACTGTCTGAGCGAATCAAGGTACCCGCCGCTCCCGTCCCCGATAGGTTTCAAGCAAGCAAGAAAGGTCATCATGATCGAGTTCAATGAGTTTAGCTTTCGGTACCGGGAAGGGGCCGAGCCTGTGGTGCGCGACATCACGCTGACCATTCCCGACGGGTGCTTCGTGGGCATCACCGGGGCGGCCGGCAGCGGGAAGTCCACCCTCACCTACGCCGTGAACGGCATCATCCCGCACTGCTACCCGGGCGACTTCTACGGCTCGGTGACGGTGGAGGGGCGCGACACCGTGGACACGTCGCTCACCGACCTGTCGCGGCTGGTGGGCAGCGTGTGCCAAGATATCGACTCGCAGATGGTGTCCACCGTGGTGGAAGACGAGATCCTCTACGGGCTGGAGAACTTCGCGGTGCCCAAGGACGAGGTTCCCGGACGCGTGGACGAGGCGCTCGCCGCCATGGGCATCGCCGATCTGCGCGACCGCACCATCGACAGCCTCTCCGGCGGCCAGAAGCAGAAGGTGGCCGTGGCCTCGGTGATCGCGCTGCGGCCCAAGGTGCTCGTGCTGGACGAGCCCACCGCCGAGCTGGACCCGGCCTCGTCGGTGGCGGTGTTCGACCTGCTTTCCCGCTACGCCCGCGAGCACGGCACCACCGTCATCGTGGTGGAGCAGAAGATCGCGCTTCTGTCCGACTACGCCGACATGCTCGTCATCGTGGACGGGGGCCGCATTCGCTTCGCCGATACGCCCGACGCGGTGCTGGCCCATTCCGACGAGCTGCTGGCCCTGGGCGTGAACGTGCCGCGGGCCACCACGCTTGTGAACGCCCTGGCGGCCCAGGGACTCTACGAGGGCCCGGCGGTGCGCAACGTGGCAGGCGCGGCCGCCGTGTGCAAGGAGGTGCTCGCATGATCGAGTTCAAGAACGTCTCGGCATCCTACGACGGCGAGCTCGCGGTGCTCAACGATGTGAGCTTCACCGTGAACGATGGCGACTTCGTGGCCTTCGTGGGCACCAACGGCGCGGGGAAATCGACCACCATGCGCCTGGCCAATGGGCTTCTGAAGCCCACGGCGGGCGAGGTGCTGGTGGACGGGGTGCCCACCACGGCGCTGAAGACGAGCGAGCTGGCCCGGCGCATCGGGTTTCTCTTCCAGAACCCCGACCGGCAAATCTGCTGCAACACCGTGCGCGAGGAGCTGCTGTTCGGTTTCAAGGCGCTCGGCGAGCAGGGTCCCGCGGCTGAGGCGCGGGTAGATGCCATCATCGAGCGCTTCGGGTTCGACGCCGCAGCCGAGCCCTACCTGCTGAACCGCGGCACGCGGCAGCTTTTGGCGCTCGCCTCCATCATCGTGCTGGCGCCGCCCACCATCATCTTGGACGAGCCCACGACGGGCCTCGATTTCCGCGAGTGCGTGAAGGTGATGGACATCGTCCGCGAGCTGAACGAGGGCGGCACCACGGTCGTCATGGTTTGCCACGACATGGAGGTGGTGGGGGATTTCGCTCGCCGCGTCATCGCCATGACGGCCGGGCGCGTGGTGGCCGACGGCGCCACCTTCGACGTGCTGCGCGACGGGCGCGTGCTGAAGGAGGCGCACATCCTGCCGCCCCAGGTGACCGAGGTGTCGCTCATGCTCGGTCGCGAGGAGGGCTGCCCCGCGCCGGTGGCCGCGGCGAATACGGTGCCCCAGATGGTTCAGGCCCTGGCCGCGGCGCGCGGCGTTGAGGCGACGACGGTGGAAGTGGAGGCGATCGGCTAATGGCGAAGTTTCTGGAATACGTGCCGGGGGACAGCCTCCTGCACCGCATGAACCCCTGCGCGAAGCTCATCGGCGCCGTGCTGTTCGCCATCGCCTGCTTCGTGACGAGCAACCTGGTCTTCCTCGTGGCCATGCTGGGTGTGGCCCTGGGGCTCGCGCTGTACTGCGGCATGGGCCGCGAGACGGCGGGGCTGTGCAAGGCGGTGTTCGCGTTCTCGCTCATTCTGGCGGTGGTCATCCTGCTCACCACGCCCCACGGCGCGCAGCTTGTGCCGCTGCCCTGGGGCTATATCGGCACCGGCAGCCTGCTGGCAGCTGCGACTGTGGTGGTGCGCCTCATGGCGGCGGCCATCCCGCTGTTTTTGGTGTTCTACGTGACCAAGATGAACGACCTGACGAACGCCGTGGTGAAGCAGTTGCACGTGCCCTACAAGTACGCCTTCACGTTCACGAGCACGGTGCACTTCATTCCCGTGTTCATGAACGACATGGCCGGCATCATGGAGGCCCAGACGGCCCGCGGCGTGGAATTCGACGGGTCGTTTGTGAAGAAGGTGCGCCTCATGGTGCCGCTGTGCGTGCCGCTGCTGGTGGGCTCGGTGCGCAAGACGAACTCGGCCGCCATTGCCGCCGAGGTGCGCGGCTTCAACCTGCGCACCCGCGAGAGCGGCTACAAGGACTACCCGATGCGCGCCGGCGACTGGGCTGCGCTGGCCGTGTGCGCGCTGCTGGTGGCTGTCGGCATTGCTGTGGCGCTGCTGGGGTAGGGAGCCGCGGCGTATCGGAAAGGGCCTGCGGCGATTGGCTCGCGATTCCGTGACATGCGGTGTCATGCTCGTGGTTCTGCGGCGGCATGCTCTCTGGTCTGCTCCTGCTTTCTCTCTTGATTCGGAAATATATTTCCGCTATAGTAATAGGAAATATATTTCCGAATTGCAAGCGGCAAAATAATGCCGCTCTTGCTTGAGATGAAAAAGGGGGCGGCGATGGAAGCGACGGCGGTTGCCCGGGACATTGGCCGGAAGGTGCAGGGCGAAAGACGTGCGCGGGGCCTTACCCAAAAGCAGCTTGCGGAGGCGGCCGGTGTTTCCGACCGCCTGGTGCGGTCGCTGGAGATGGGTACGGCGCGGGGCGTCGGCTTGGAGAATCTGGTTCACGTGCTCTCGGTTCTCGATCTCGATCTGACGGTGTGCGACGCCGCCTCGGGGAAGCCTGCAGCTGCGACGTCGACGCTTTCCCAGGGATCGGAGTACTCGGCGCTTCTTCAGCGTGCTTTGGGCCAATGGGACGGAAGCGAGGGCGGCGATGAGTAGGGAGCTCGTTGTGCTCATTGCCGGTCAGCGCGCCGGCCGGGTCTGCCAGGCGGAATCGGGCGCTCTCTCCTTCACTTACGACGACGGGTACGCCGGTATCCCCCTATCGCTTTCAATGCCCGTGTCGAACCAAATGTTCGGCGACAAGGTCGTGAGGCCCTTTCTCTTCGGGCTTCTGCCCGACAGTTTCGAGGTGAGGAGAAGCTTGGGACGCGAGCTGGGCGTGTCGGCCGACAACCCATGGGCTCTTCTCGCCCACGTGGGGCTCGATTGCCCGGGCGCGGTGCAGCTTTGCGCGGAAGAAGATGTGGCTGTGGCAACGGCGCGGGCCGAGATGCTTGTGCCTATGGCGGAGTGCGATATCGCCGCGCGTCTGCGGCGGGGAAGGGGGGCGGCCTCGGCGCGGTGGGAGACCGATAACGAGCGCTGGTCCCTCGGTGGTCAGCAAGCGAAGTTCGCCCTGCGTCGCGAAGGCGACGGATGGTACAGCTGCGAGGGGGCGGCTGCCACGACCCATATCTTCAAGCCAGGTATCTCGGACTTGAAGTTGAGCGCGCTCAACGAATACGTGTGCCTGAAGTTGGCGGCAGCGTGCGGTATCCCGGCGGAGCGGGTCGATTACCTGGTGTTTGAAGACGAGCCGGCCATCGTTGCCACGCGCTATGACCGGGTGCGCGATGATGCGGGTCGGGTGCGGCGCCTGCACCAGGAGGATTTCTGCCAGGTTCTGGGCGTGCTTCCCGAGCGTAAATACCCGGAGGAAGGTGGTCCCGGAGCCGCTGACATTGTTCGCGTGTGCAAGCGTACGGGAGCTCCGGCTGCGAGCAACCTCAGGCGGTTTTTTGACATGCTGTTCTTCAACTACCTCATTGGTGCGCCCGACGCCCATGCTAAAAACTACTCGTTGTTGATCGATTGCAATGCCGCCTATCTGGCCCCGCTCTACGACGTGGCATCGCTTCTGCCCTATGCCGAGCGGCCCTTCGATATCAAGCTGGCCATGGGCGTGGCCGGCGAGAATCGCGTCGGCCGTCTGAGCGCACGGCGGCTGGGCAAGTTCGCCGATGCCAACGGGCTGGAAGCCTACGGCTTGACCGGCGATGTGCTGGCCGAGCGGTTAGCGGCTTTGGCGGGGAAGGTGCCCGCGGCCCTTGAGGCGGTGCTGGCCGAGAGCGGGGCGCTCCCGGGCATTGACGAGCTGGGAAGCCGTCTGCTGCCGCTGGTGGCCGAGCTCTGCGAGCGCTCGACGGCGCGACTCGGGTAGGGGTCTTGGCGGCGCTGCTGGTGTAGGGGGTTGTCCGGCGCTTCCTCAGCGGATGGAGAAGAACTTCGCGAGCTTGGTGCCCAAGGGGCCCTGGGTGAGCAGAAGCTTCGCGACGATGAAGGCCGCGATGCCCGCCGCGAGCGCGATAAGGAGGCCCGGCAGCCCGAAGGCGGCGCACACGATGGCCGCCACGGCCAGGGCCGCCAGGGCCACCAGAATGAGCGCGCGGTGCACGGTGCGCCGGAAGCGATGCCAGGCGGCCACGGGGAAGGGCGAGGGCGCGGCCTCGCCGTGAAGCGGGGCTCCGCACAGGGCGCAGCGGGTCAGCTCGCCCGTATAATCCAGGTTGCAGCGGTCGCAGTGCCTCATGGCCGCACCTCCGGCTTCCCCGCGCGGCCCTGGTCGCGGGCGGGGGCGCGGCCCCGCCGTGAAGCGGGGCTCCGCACAGGGCGCAGCGGGTCAGCTCGCCCGTATAATCCAGGTTGCAGCGGTCGCAGTGCCTCATGGCCGCACCTCCGGCTTCCCCGCGCGGCCCTGGTCGCGGGCGGGGGCGCGGCCCGCGTGGTCGCGCCAGGTGGCGCCGATGGCGCTTAAGCGGTCCTCCAGCGCCGATTCCTTGAGCGCCGCGTCTATCTGCGCATCGTCCTTGTTGAGGGCCGCCCAGCCGGAGATCCCCTCGGCGTCCAGCACACGCACAAGGTGGCGTGCGGCGCGCAGGCTCACGAAGCGGCTCGAGATGCCGATGCACAAGTCGTCGCCGCAGGTGCACAGGATGAAGTTGAGCCCCGCCGGCGACGTGAGCGCGCTGATGCCCTCCACATAGGGCGCCACGGCCGCATCCAGCGTCACCCGTCCCAGGCTCGACACGGTGCACGTCACCTCGCGGTTGGCGCGCCAGGCGGCGAATCCCAGCGCCGCGTCCTTCACGATGAGGGGCACCGCCCGCACAAGCGGGTTCTTCTCCAGCTTCACCATGCGCATCACGCGGCGCTTCAGGGCGGCTGGCTGGGTGCCGGCGGAAAGCTGCTCCTGCACCTGGGCGGCGATGGCGCCCAAAGGCTCGTCGGCACTGCCCGGCACGTAGGTGACGTAGGCCAGTCCGAAGAAGTTGCGCAGCGTGGTGGAGCCGAAGAGCGACCTCAGGTCAACGGGCACGTCCATGTGGATGGCGCGCCCGCGCTCGGCGGGCGGCATCTCGCGGCGCAGGGCGCAGATGACCGCGGCGATGAGGTAGCTCGTCACCGTGGCACCCGCCTGTTTCGCGGCGGCGTGCACGGCGGCGGCCGAGTAGTGCAGCTCCAGGTAGACGGGGTCGTCGGCATCCTTCCATCCCGTGAGATGGAACACCTTGGGCGCGGTATCGCTGCCGGCGGCGGCGCGGTCGTAGTGGGCCGAGAAGCTGTCCTCGGTCTTCGATGCCTCGTCGCCCGCATAGGCCGCCGGGGCTGCGGGCACTCCGTAGCGCTCGGCCACGTAGGCGGCCAGGAGCGCCTTCACGAACTCCAGTGTGCCGCGCCCGTCGGAGATGATGTGGGACACCTCCACGTTGATGCGCCGGGCGTGGTAGGTGATGCGGAAGAGCACGCTTGCAGGGTCGGCGTGCAGGTTGTAGCAGACGGGCAGCACCTCGGGCTCGGCGCGCGGGGCGTTCGGCGCGGGCACCAGGTAGTGCCAGAACAGGCCGCTTCTCAGGCACACGTTGAAGCCGGGGAACAGCGCCACAGCCGCATCGAGCGCCCGCTGCAGGGCGGCCTCGTCCACCTCGTCGGTCATGGTGGCGGCGATGCGGAAGATGGTCTGGGTGTTTCCGCCGGCCTGGGCGGCGTAGAACTTCCCGACGTTGTCTAGTCGGTACCAAGAAGCGTCAGCCATGGCAGGTCACCGGAGGCGGGAAGCGCCTCGCCGTCGAGGAAGTGGGCGATAAGGCGGTAGGTGTCGCGCACGAGCGAGAATACCGAGGGGTACAGGAAGTAGCCGTGCACCGCGTTGTAGAGGCGGAAGCAGGCCACCTCGGTGCCGTCGGCTTCAAGGCGTGAGGCGAAAGCCTCGCCCTCGTCGCGCAGCGGGTCGTACTCGCAGGTGATAACGAGCGTGCGGGGCAAATCGGCCAGAGAGCTCGCGATGAGCGGCGCGAAGCGGGAGTCGACGAAGTCCTCGGGTTTCGACAGGTACAAATCGATGTAGTCGACGATAGTCTGGCGCGTGAGGATGTAGTCCTCGCCGTTGTCGCGTACCGAGTCGAACAGGGTGGTCTCGCTGTGGTCGTTGTAGGTGAGCGGGTACAGCAAGATTTGCGTGCGGGGCGCGAAATCGCCGCGCTCGCGGGCGAGCAGGCTTACCCCGGCGGTCAGGTTGCCGCCGGCGGAATCGCCCATGAGCACGATATGCTCCGGATCGACATCGGCGATAAGCTCGCCGGCGAACAGCTGCCGTGCCACCTCGTAGCTGTCCTCGAGAGCCGCGGGGAAGCGGTGCTCGGGGCTGCGGCGGTAGTCCGCGGCCAGCACGCGGCGCTCAAGCTTGAGGGCGGTGCGCATACAGGCATCGCTGTAGAAGTCCACATCGCCGTTGGCCCAACCGCCGCCATGCAGGTACAGGATGGTGCCCTTGTGGTCCTCGTTCACATGCAGGCCGCTCTTCAGCGAGAAATCGATGTCGAGGGGTGTGAACAGGCGCAAGGGGATTTCATAGCCGTCGGGCGCGGTGGCCGTGAGGTTGTCGATGCGGCAGCGCGGGTCGGCGATGGTGAGCTTGGCAGCGGCGTCCTCGGCCTTGCGCTGGCCGGCGTAGGAGGACGATATGTCGGGCTGCAGAAGCGTGAGGGCCTTCACGATGGCCGCCACAGCAGGATTCATCGGCATGGGGGCTCCTTCCCCGCGCGTTCGAGAGTCGTTGCGGTTTTGACGAAGCGTTAATGTTGAGTCCCATACTAAGCCAAGCTGTCTGGGGGCGTGGGCCGATGTGCGCTGCTGCTATCAAACGGTTGACGGAGGAGCGGGCGCGCGAAGCCTTCCGCTGTGTGGACTTCGTGAAGGTCGGTGCGGCGAAGGGGGCGGAGCCTGCGGAGAAGGGCTAGGATGGCTGACCCATTGCGACGTCGACGCCCTCGAGCGATCGACCTCTCGCGTATTCCAACGAGCTGACCGTTTCGCCCTGTGATGCCCCGCACTTGGGGTGTTTCATTTGAAGTAAACGCGCTCTCCCGAACAGGCGGTAAGGCCGGAGCCTTGGTTCCGCGGTTCTCCTTCAGCTCGCTCATCGTAAAACTGAAGATAAAACTAAAAAAGTGGCTTAGAAAACACGATTCTCTGACCTGCTTAGCCCTGGACTTGCTCTATGGCGAAACCTGACCTGGGCTTATGCGAAATGGTTACGGCGGACAAGTTCTGCTGACGCCCTCTCGGGTCAAAGAATCGTGATTTTCAAGCCAGAAACGTGACGAGAAGCTGCGGTTTTAGACCATACGGGGAGAGAGCAAAGGAGAGATGGCTGTGGGAAGCGAGAGCATAGAGCGCGAATATTTGGAAGAGATGCTCGCGGTGGTGCTGCTGGACGCCGACGGCCGCCAGTATGCCAGCGAGGTCGACCGCAACCTGCTCTACGTGGCCGTCACCCGCGCCATGCACGCCCTTACGGTGCTGTACCGGGACGAGCCGAGCCCGTTTCTGCGCTGATGTCCGCCTCGTTCGTTCTGCGCTATCCTCGCTGCCCGCGCCCTTCGCGATAGCGGGCGAGGGCAGCATCGAAGCTGCCGGCGGTGCGGCGGTAGTAGAGGGTGTAGCCGGCGGTGATGGCGGCAAGGGTGATAAGGTAGATAGCAAGGAAGGTGATCCAGGCGCCGCCGTTGTCGGCGGGGAACCATCCGCCGAGGGCCGCCGCGGCCGCCAGGGCCGGCAGCGCCGTCAGGCCGAAGCCGGCGATGCGCGCGGGGTAGGGCGCCCGCCTCACCACCACTTCGGTGAACCACAGGACCTGCAGCGCGACGAGTGCCAGGCAGGCTGCCAGAAGCGAGAGTGTGATAACGACGCCTTCAACCGGACCGGCGAAGATGAGGCCGGCTGCACACCACAGGGCCATGGCGGCGGTGAAGGTGACGCAGACGCGGACGAGGGCGCTTTTCAGAATGCGGTTCATGGGGCTTCCTTTCCTCGGGTGAGTGGGTGCGGAGCGGGGTGCGGTGCGGTCGGGGAAGGCTGCTGCGGGCCGACGTGGACCGCTGCAGGTGTGCGGTTACAGGCCGATCTTCGCCTTGACGGCGGGTGCGTACTGGCGCGAGGCGATGACGGACTCGCCATTGGATAAGATGAGCTCCAGCCGCGCGTTCAGGTAGGGACGCAGGGCGCGCACGTGGTCGAAGTTCACGAGCAGCGACTTCGACGCGCGCACGAATTCCGCGCCTGCCAGCTGCTCCTCCAGCTCGTACAGCCGCAGGGGGCTTTCCAGCACACGGTCGGGCCCGTAGAGGAAGGTGCGGCCGTCTACCGTCTCGGCGTAGAGCACCTCGGAGGCATCCAGGATGACCGTGGCGCCGTCGAGCGTGCCCACGAGCCGCCGGTCCAGGGCGCTTGCGGCGGCCACGAGCGCCTGCACGCGCCGGTCCACGGCCACGCATCGGATGTCCACCTCGATGTCGGACACGTCGGCGTGCTCTTCCACGGTGAGTTTCACGGGGCTCCTCTCTCGGGCGGCGCAGCGGCGCAAAACGGTTCGGTGCTGCCAGTGTGCCGTGCGTGCGGGCCGAGCGCAAGGGCGCCCGACCCCAGTTGCATCAGGAGAGCTCTGTGTTGCACGGGCGCGGCATCTCGGGCGCCGTCTGGGCGAAGGAGCGGGGGCCTGGGGCATGCGCCGAGGTGGCCGCAGCTGCCACGGCGGAAGCGGAAGATGTCGGGGGTGCCGGAGCGTGCGTTGGGTCCGCGATGGCTTCCTCGCTTTCGTCGTCGAGGCTGCTTAGGCTGCGGGAGCTGAGGGCCCACAGGGTGGCGGCGAACCAGCAGGCGGCCAGGCCTATGGCCGCCGCGCCCGCGCCCCAGGCCTCCACGGCCAGGGATGTGGCGAACACGGCGACGGGGGCTGCGGCCAGGGTGAGCGAGTTCTGGGTGCCCAGGGCGCTGCCGCGCATCTCGGCGGGAATGCGGTCGAAGATGAAGAAGCCGAGCAGGGCCGACAGGGGGCCGGCCGCCAGTCCCAGAAGCAGGGCGCTGAAGGCGAGCAGGGGGAAGGAGGGCAGGAGCCCCAGCCCCAGAATGCCCAGGGCCATGCCTGCCAGCGACAGCACGAACCAGGTACGGCGGCGCAGCTTGGAGGCGAGGGCGGCATAGCCGAGCGAGCTTGCCAGCATGCCGGCCGACATGGCCGACAGCACGTAGCCGAGCAGCTCGGGAGTGCCCGCAGCCGTGAAGTGCACGGGCAGCACGAGGCCCTGGAACGAGCCCATGATCATGACGATGCCGAAGCTAATGAACATGGAGGAGCGCAGCAGCGCGTCGCCGGCGAACAGCACGCGCGCGCCGGAGTGCAGGGCATTCCACGCTCCGCTCACGATACCGCGCTCGCCCGGGCCCACTGCCGAGGCGCCCTCGTTTCCAGCGGGAACGTCCTTCCCGCCGATGCGGCCAATGGCGCGGGGCAGCGTGAGGGTCGTAAGCGCTGCGGCCAGGGACATGACGGCCGTGAACCACAGCGCGTTCACGGCGCCGACCGATCCCATGAGGAAGGCGGCAAGGGCCGGACCTACGATGACCACGAGGGAATCGAGCGACTGGGTGAGGCCCATGAACTTCTGGAGGCTGCGCCCGTCGCGCTCGCACACGGCGGGCACGAGCGCGTCGCGGGCCGTCATGCCGGGAATGTCGCCCACCGCGCCGACGAGGCCCAGGGCCACGAACCACCCGAAGGACAGCCCCCACACCGCGTCCACCACGGGCAGCAGGGCCACGCTCGCCGCCGACAGGATGTCCGAGATCACGGACACGTCGCGGCGGTTGAAGCGGTCGATGAGCGCGCCGCCGACAAGGCCGATGAGAAACTGCGGCGCGGCGCAGATGAGCGCGAGGGTGCCGGCGGCCAGGGCGTCGCCGGTGGTAGCGAGCAGCACCAGGGGCAGCGCAACGCCGGCGACGGAGTTGCCGAGCAGCGAGAGCCCGCAGGAGAAGAGGTAGCGTGGCGCGACGGGGCGGGGTGCGCGGGCTCGGGGCGAGGCGAGGGACATGGAAGGCCTTTCTCGAACAGGGGATGATCGTTCGAGAGGGAGTTAAAACTATGACGTTGCGTCGGGGTCAAGCGCGGCGTGAAGGAGTTATGAAGGGCGCATCTGCGGCGTGTCGGGCCGCCTCTCGGCCTCGACGCGGGCGGTCATGGCCGCCTCGATGCCGGCCTCGACGCGGTTGTACACGTCCTGTTGGGCATCGTTGTAGTCCCTGAAGGCGATTTCGTCTAAGAAGCGCTCGCGATCGGTGGAGGGGCGCAGCCAGTTCGCCGCATCGAAGCAGGCGATGACGGGCGCCAGCGCGTCCAGGGTCTGCTGGGCCAAGGCGTCGCGCTCCTCTTCGGGCGCGTCGGGCCTCAGGCTCTCTATGCGGGCGTTCAGCTGCTCGAAGGCCTCTATCAGGTCGTCGTTCGCGATGCGCCCGACGACGCGCTCCAGCTCGTCCAGCTCGTCGTCGTTGTAGAGGTGGCCGGCCACCACGAGGGCGGTGCGGTCGGCGGGGGAGGCGTCGGCGAGGCTGCTCACGCCGGGCAGCATGGACAGGATGCGGGCGAAGCGCACAGGAAGCGTGGGGTCCAGGTTCTCGGTGCGCAGGGCCGCGATAGTGCGGCGCTGCTCCTCCAGCCGCTCGATTTCCAGGGCGAGCTCCCGATCCAGGTCGTCGAGGGCCGCGGCGGCCGACGAGGCGGGCGCGTCCATGTCCTCCAAGACCTCGCCGATGCGCGCCAGCGGAAACCCGAGCGAGGCCAGTCGCTTCACGCGCAGAACCCGCGCCACGTCGGCGGCCGGGTAGTCGCGGTAGCCGTTGGCAGACCGGGGCGGCTCGGGCAGAATCCCCAGCTGGTGGTAGTGCCGTAGCGTGCGCACGGTCACCCCGGCCAACTTCGCCACCTCGTTGCTGCGCATAGTCGCTCCTTCTGTCGTCTTCTTCCATATCTTAGCATGGTCGGAAAGCGGGCGATTTCCGCTCTTTTTCAAGCCGTCGGTTAGAAGGGCGCTTTACCCTATAATTCTCAGAAGGAAGGTAGCGCGAAGAATTGGAAGGTGCGAATGGAATCCGTTGATCAGGTCGATAGCGAGCGGTTGGCGCGGTTCGAGGCGGCGCTGGGGCGTTTGGCGGCGGAGCGGGAATCGGTGACGGCGACCCTTGAGGCGCTGCGGGCTCAGAACAAGACGCGGACGGCCACCTACCAGCAGCTGACGGCGCGCAAGCTCACGCTGAAGGCGGCATTGGCCCCCTTCGAGGAAGAGGGGCTCCTGTGAGCGGGGCGCGCGAGGCGCCGCCGCTCGGGGCGTTTTCCGAGGCTACGCGAACATGGTTCGCCGATGCACTGGGTGCGCCCACCGAGGTGCAGGAACGGGCGTGGGAGGCCATTGCCGCCGGCGAGAACGCGCTCGTGATCGCGCCGACGGGCTCGGGCAAGACCCTGGCCGCCTTTCTGTGGGCCATCGACGCGCTCATGGCCGAGAAGGCGCAGGTTGCCGAGGCGGGAAAGAAGTGGGTTCGCGGCGCGCGCGTGCTGTACGTGTCGCCGCTGAAGGCCCTCGGCGCCGACGTGGATCGCAATCTGCAAGGGCCGCTTACGGCCATCTCCGATCTCATGGCGGCCCAGGCGGGGCGTGATGGCGCGAAGCCGCCCGAAGTTCGCACGGCCATGCGCACGGGCGACACCACACCCGACGAGCGCCGCAAGATCGCGCGCAACCCGCCTGACATTCTCATCACCACGCCGGAGTCGCTGTACCTTATGCTCACCTCTGCGGCGCGGGATGTGCTGCGACACGTGCAGACGGTTATCGTGGACGAGGTGCACGCGCTCGCCGGCGACAAGCGCGGCGCGCATCTGTCGCTGTCTCTGGAGCGGCTGGACGATCTGCTGGACGCGCCGGCCCAGCGTATCGGGCTCTCGGCCACTGTGCGCCCGCGGGACGAGATCGCCCGTTTCCTCGGTGGCGTGCATCCGGTGACGGTGGTGGCAACCGAGGCGCCCCCGGCCCTCGACCTGTCCGTGTGCGTGCCGGTAAGCGATATGACGGCGGTTCCTGCGTTCGGGGGCTTTCCCGGTGCGGGCGACGGCGCGCGCGAGCGCGGCACCGGCCCGAGACGGGCTCCCGTCGAGCAGGCCTGGAAATCGGATCGGGCTCTGCGCGCCGTTATGCGGGACGAGGCCGCCCCGCCGCATCCGGACAGCCGCCTAGGCACGGCCTCCATCTGGCCCCATATAGAGGCCGCTATCTTGGATGAGGTGCTGGCGCACACCTCCACCATCGTGTTCGTGAACTCGCGCGGCTTGTGCGAGAAGCTGACGGCGCGTCTGAACGAGCTGTACGCGAAGCGCCTGGGACTCGACGCGCCGCACGCTGAAGCGGCCGGCTACTGGTCGGCTGCGGGCAGTGCCGGCGGGGAGCCGGGGGCGGCCTTCCGATCGGATATCGGCTCCACGACGGCGCTCGTGACCGAGCCCTCGGTGCTCATCGCCAAGGCCCACCACGGCTCGGTTTCCAAGGAGAAGCGCCTGCAGGTGGAGCGCGAGCTGAAGGCCGGCGAGCTGCCCTGCGTAGTGGCCACGTCCAGCTTGGAGCTGGGCATCGACATGGGCTCTATCGACCTGGTGCTCCAGGTGGCGGCGCCGTTCTCGGTGGCGAGCGGGCTTCAGCGGGTGGGCCGCGCGAACCACCAGGTGGGCGGCCGCTCGCGGGGCATCATCTTCCCGCGTACGCGGGTGGAGGTGATCGACGCCGCGGTGATGGCCGAGGGCATGGAAGCCGGCGCCATCGAGGCCACGCGTCTCGTGCGCAACGCCCTGGACGTGCTCGCCCAGCAGACGGTAGCCGCGGTGGCCATGGCGCCCGACGGCCTTCCCGCCGATGGCTGGCTCGCCTGCGTGCGGCGTTCCGCCTGCTATGTCGATTTGGGACGCCGCTCGTTCGAGGGCGTGCTGGACATGCTCGCGGGCCGTTACGGCTCGGGCGATGTGGCCGAGTTCGCGCCGCGCATCTTGTGGGACCGCGAGACGGGGCTTTTGAAGCCACGCCCCGGCTCCCAGCGCTTGGCGGTTACGGCGGGGGGCACCATTCCCGACCGCGGCATGTTCTCGGTGGTGCTGCCCGAGGGCGATGCCAAACAGGGGCGGCGGCGCGTGGGCGAGCTGGACGAGGAAATGGTGATGGAGTCCCGGGTGGGCGACATCATCGCGCTCGGCACCAGCACCTGGCACATCTTGGAGATCGGCGCCGACCGGGTCGTTGTGGAGGCGGCCCCCGGCCGCGCGGCGCGGCTGCCGTTTTGGCACGGCGAGGCGGTGGGGCGGCCCTTCGAGGCGGGACGCGCCCGCGGCGCCTTCGTGCGTGCGCTGGACGGCGGCCTGACGGCTGATGCGGGGGGCGAATGTCAGCTCGAGGAGCCCTTGCGCGAACGTCTCGCGGCCGACGGCCTGGACGAGAACGCCCGGGGCAATCTCGCGGCGCTCGTGCAGGCGCAGCGGGCGTGCACGGGCATTGTGCCTACCGACAAGCGCCTGGTGGTGGAGCAGTGCGAGGACGAGACGGGCGATTGGCGGGTCATCCTGCACTCGCCGTTCGGCCGGCGCGTGCACGAGCCGTGGGCTTTGGCGGTGGGCCACCGTATCATGACGACGCGGGGCCTCGATGCGCAGGTGGCCGCGGCCGACGACGGCATCGTGCTGCGCGTGCCCATGACCGAGGGGGAACTCTACGGTGCCGAGCTGTTCCTGTTCGACGCCGACGAGGCCGAGGCCATCGTGCGGGAATGCGTGGGGAGCACCGCGCTCTTCCCGGCCCGCTTCCGCGAATGCGCGGCACGGGCGCTGCTCATGTCGCCGACAGCCCCGGGCAAGCGCGCGCCGCTGTGGCAGCAGCGTCTGAAGGGCGGTCAGCTTCTGGAGGCCGCGCGTCGCGAAGAGGATTTCCCCATCATTCTGGAGGCTATGCGCGAGTGCCTGCAGGACGTGTTCGACCTGCCGGGGCTGCGCGAGGTACTGGGCGCTCTTCAGGCCGGCGCCATCAAGGTGAGCGAGGCGTGCACCGCAGTGCCGTCCCCCTTCGCGGCGCCGCTCGTCTTCGGCTATCTGGGGGAGCACCTCTACGAGGGCGATCTGCCCCATGCCGAGCGGCAGGCGTCGCTTTTGGCGGTGGATCCGGCCTTGCTCGCCGAGCTCGTGGGCGCGCCGGCGGTGGAGGAGGTACTGGACGCCGAGGTGACGGCCCAGGTGCTTTCCGAGCTGCAGCGCACCGCGCCCGGCTGGCGCGTGTGCGGTGCCGAGGGCGTGGCCGATCTGCTGCGCGAGCTGGGTCCGCTGACGGCGGAAGAGGTGGCCGCGCGTATGGGTGCCGGCGGCTTGACAGCTGAGGGCGACGCCGAGACGATGCCCGCCTCCGCTGCGAAGCAGATTCTCGCCGCACTGGAGGCCGAGCGACGGGTCTTTCCCGCGACTATTGCCGGGGCGCGGAAGTGGGTGGCGGCCGATGACGGCCGGCGCCTACATGGTGCGCTCGGCATCCCGACTCCCTCGTGGGCCCTTCCGGAGCGCGGGCGGTCAGGTTCGGACACGCGGCCCCTCGATGGCCTGATGGCGCGCTTCGCCCGCACGCACACGCTGTTCTCGGCTGATGAGGCCGCCGCGGCCACAGGCGTCGGCGCGGCCCTTGCGTCGGAATCCCTCGAGCGGCTGGCGGCCGATGGGCGCCTGGTGCGCCTGGGCGCCGACCGCTGGGCCGACGGGGCGGTGCTGCGCCGGCTGCGCTCGCGCTCGCTCGCCCGGGCTCGCGAGGCGGTGCGTCCTGTGGCGCCCGAGACTTACGTGCGGTTTCTGTTGGAGCGCCAGGATGTGGCCGCACCGGGCCAGCCGACCCTTGCGGGGATAGACGGCGTGGCCCAGGTGATCGCCCAGTTCGAGGGCGCGGCGCTGCCTATGGCCCAGTGGGAATCCGACGTGTTCCCCGTGCGCGTGCCCGATTACCGCCCTGCCATGTTGGACGAGCTCGTGGCTGCGGGCGAGGTGCTGTGGGCGGCCTCCACCGTAGGCGGCGCGCACCTCGTGTCGTTCTTCCCGACCGACTCGCCCCTGGCGCCGCTGCCCGCCGACCCCGCTTCCGGCATCGCGGCGGCGGTCGTGCCCGAACCCGGGGTGGGAGAGGGCGCCATCGGGCCGTCGGATATGGCGGCTGAAAGCGGAGGCGACATCGGGGCCTCTCCTGCCAAGGACGGGGGAGGCGGCGTTGCTTCTGCCGAGCGCCAGAACGCCGATGCCGCCGTTGACGACGGCAAGGCAGGCCTGGACTCCGCCGTGCGCCACGCGCTTGCGGCTGAGGGGCCACTGGCCTTTCCCGCCCTGGTGGATGCCGTCTCGCGGAGGCATCCACCCCGTGCTCCCGCGAGCCGCGAGGTGGCCGAGGCGTTGGAGGGGCTCGTGTGGGCCGGCAGGGCCACGGCCGATGGGCTCGGCCTCCTTCGCGCCGGCGGCCTCGCATCCCCGTCCGATGCCGCCCGCAGCGGCGGTCAGGTGCCCCCGCCCTCGCGCCGGCGGGCGACGAGCCGCCGCGGGCGCACCATGGCCGCCGCCCGCGCCCAAGCTCGCGCCGCCGCGGTGTCACGCCAAGGTGCTGCGGCCGCCTTCGACGCAGCCCTGGCTGGCCGATGGAGCGCTTTGGTGCCATGCGGCGAAGGGTCTACGGTGCAGGCGCTCGCACTCGTGGAGTCGCTCATCGACCGCTACGGGGTGGTAACGCGCGACATCGCGCTGGCCGCTGGGGTGCCGGGCGGCCTGTCGGCTTTGTACCCGGTGCTGCGCGCCATGGAGGATGCCGGCGAGCTTTCCCGCGGCATGTTCGTGGAGGGGATGGGCCCGGCGCAGTTTACGCCCCGGGAGGTGGTGGAGGCCCTGCGCGCGCATGCGCTCGCCTCCGACGGCGTGACAGCTGGCGATGCGGCATCGGGCCTTTCGGACGAGGATGCCCTCGCCGGCGTCGCGGCTTGCACAGTGCTGCCCGCCGACGACCCGGCGTGCCTCTTCGGCGCGGGCATTCCTTGGCCTGAAGTGGCCTGGGAAGCTGCCGGGGAGGTTCCGGCCATCGACGCCGCCCTTGTGGCGGCGAAACCTGCCCGACGCGAGGGGGCGCTCGTGGTGATAGCTGCCGGCCGCCCGGTGCTGTGGGCCGCACCGCGTCTGAAATCGGTGCTCGCGTTCACCTCTGACGCCGCCGTTCTAGCGGCGGGGGTGTCATCGCTTGTTGCCTTCGTGCGCGCCGCCCTCAAGCGCGAGGGCTCGGCAGCCTCGCGACGCAAGATCGTCGTGGAGCACTTCAACGCCCGCGACGTGTTGGAGACGCCCCTCGCCGATCTGCTGCAGGCCGAGGGCTTCGCGCGGCTGCCCGATGGCATGCGTCTCTACGCGAGCCCGTTCTAATCGCCCGGCGTGGCGGCGTGCGGACCCATTCCGCACGCCGACGCAAAAAAGAGGGCCGCCCGCGTCTCTCTCGTGACGCGGGCGGCCCGTTGTGTTGGCGCCGCGTATCCCCTGAAGCGCGCCGCCGGTCCGAGTTAGCTGAAAGGAAGCGGGCGGCGGCCAGAAAGGAGAGCCGCCGCCCCACGGACATCCGCGCATGTCGCGCGCCTGCCCGTTAGCCCTTGACGGAGGCGGAACGGCTCGACCTCAATGGCCCCAAAAAAGCCGTGCCGTTGGGAGTCCGCCTCCAAAAGAGGAACGAGTTCACTATAGGGAACTCACCTTGCGCCGGCTATCGCCGCTCTTGGGTAACCGCATCGCACTTTTTAGGTATTGGCAGGTGGAGGCTGATGTTGTCGAGTTGGACACGGGTGACTTCCGTTCGGAGAACGGCTTTGACACGGTGCTAGAATCGGCCTCGGAAGAACGCTCCATTTGCGAGTCGGCCCGCGGCGATCCTGCCGTTGCGGGGTATCGCGAAAAGACGGAGGAGCGTCGAGGAGCAGCGAGGAGGTGACGAGCCATGACGAAAGAGGCGACCGCGTTCAAGCCGCGGGTCGCATCGACGGTCAAGCTGCGGCCGCGCTACGGGGCGCTCTGCGCCTTCGCGGTGACGCTGCTGGGGTACACGCCCACTGCTGCCTACTTCGACGGCGCTCCTCAGTTCGCGGCTCTTGCCGACACCTTCCTCTTCTGCTTTATGCTCGCGGCGATGGTCTCGGCTCTTGTCGGGCTGCTGCGCGCCCTGGGCTCATCTGGAGGCGACGGCGCATCGCGCTTCCGCACGCCTGCGGCAGTGGGGGCGTATTTGGTGGCGACCCTTCTGTTCGCGGCGCTTCTGATGGCTCCCGAGCCCCTTCCCGCGGGCGCGGCGCTCGCGGGCGTCGTGGCGGGTGCTGCCTTCCCCGAAGTTGTGAGCGCGTGGGCCTGCGCGGTGGCGTGCCCCATGGGCGCGGCGCTTCTCGTGTGCGCGTCGGTGGGATGCGTGGCCTCCTTCGGGGGATGGGTGCTCGCCCTGCTTCCCCTGCACCTGCTCGTCCCTGTGTTCTGCGTTCTGCTCGTGGCGGGTTCGGTGCCCCTTCTGCTCATGAGAGATGAACGCGCTGGGAATGCGGTGCTTGAGGCTGAAGGGGCCGACGACGGGGCCATTGCCGCAGTTGTCGGCGTCTCCAAGGCTGATGGCGTTCCTGCAGCGGATGCAGATCCCGTATCCTCAGGCCGTTCTTCCTCGAGCGCCGATGACACGTCTGGCGCTCCTGAAGTCTCCGGCCCCCTCAGGCGACTCGCGTCCGTGACATGGCTTCCGCTGGCGGGTTTGGCGATGTACGCCTTCATGACCGACGTGGCCAACCACAGTGCTTTCGGCGTGGTGCAGACCGCTTACCTGGGTGGCCTGCTGGCGGCCGCGGTCGTGCTCGTTGCTTGCGCCTGCTGGGCCCGCCGGCCCCTGCTGCCGTGGTTCTACCGCGTGCTCGTGCCCGCGCTGGGCGCGGCGTTCGTGGTGCTGGGCTCATTTCCTGAGGGCACGTTCCCGCAGGAGGCGTCCACGGTGGCGCTGTATCTGTTCTGTATCGTGCTCGCCATGCTCGGCTGCGCGCTGTTTTTGGCGGTGGTATACGGGCGCGAGGTAACGCCCGATCTGGCCTGCTCGTTCGCCGTGGCCGTAGTCGCGGGCGCGGGACTCGTGGGGCAGAGCCTCTCCGCCGTCCTCGTGGTGACCGACGATTTCTCGTCGTGGATATCCGTGCTCACGGGCCTGTTCGTGGCGGCCCTTCTGGTGTTTCTCGGGCACACGGCTTGGGTCGGCCTGGTAACGCCGCACGGCGATGCTTTGGAAGGGCCCGACGAGGATGTTCTCGCGCCGACGCGCGCGTTCGCCTCTTCCGCCGCGTCGCCGGCGATCGCCCCCGTATCGGCGGCGGAGCCTTCTATGCGCACCACCCTGGAGGCCCGCTGTGCCGAAGTGGCCGCCGCCCACGGCCTCTCGCCGCGCGAGGGCGAGGTGCTCGTCTACCTGGCCCGCGGCTTCACGCCGGCCTACATCGCGAAATCGCTCGTGCTGTCCATCAGCACCGTGCGCACCCACGTGCGCAACATCTACCGCAAGCTCGGCATCGGCAAGCGCGAAGAGCTCCTGCACCTCATCGACGGCGAGTAAGCTGGCTGGCCTTAGGCCTCTTCTGCGATGTCGGCGTAGGCGGCGTAGAGGTCGGGGAAGGTGCGCTTGAGGCTGACGGGCTTGAAGGTGTCGCGCTCCACTACGCATACCGTGATAAGAGCGTCCACGAGAGGCGTGGCGCCCTCGCGCAAAAGCGGCTCGCGGCGAGCGGGCGCCGCCGTGCCTTCTGTGCCCGGGCCGTCTGGGGCATCGCTGGCCTTGTCGGCCGCTGCGTTTTCCACGACATCTTCCGCACGGTACACCTGCTGGCGGTAGACGGTGCGCATGGGCAGGTTCTTCGCCACCGAGGTGCGCACGAAGCCCTCCTCGCCGTAGCGCAGCGGCGCGCGGTAGTGGATTTCCACGTCGTGGATGGGGCTCATGTAGCCCGCTCCTTCAATGCGTGTCGCATAAGAGAAATCGAGCGCGTTCAGGAAATCGATGCGCGCGTCCTCGAAATACAGCAGGTAGTTCGCATGGTAGACCACCCCCATCATGTCCGTTTCGCCGTACCGTACCTTGATGGGAGTGTGCACGTGCATGCTCGCTCGCTTTCGCCGTCTCGTTCGCATTTCGAGAGTCAATTATAGTGAAGCCCGTACGGCGTTTCGTACTTTTTGGGCAAAAAGAGGCGGTTTTCGTAGTTTGAGTGCGTCATTGCGACCAGTCGCCTATGTCGACCTGGGGAAACGTTTTTCGTGAATCCCTGAGCGAAGCGGAGAGACCACGAAAACCGTGCGTTTATGCTCATTTCGAGGCCCTAATCCAAGTGGAACAGCACGGGTAGGTTGGTGGAGACGGGAGAGTTGTCTTCGTTGGTCTCCATGATGTCGGCCATGAAGTCCCACCACTTGCGATTGATGGCCGTATCGGCGCCGGCGGCCCACAGCTTAGGGTCGTCGATCTCGATGTAGCCGAACAGCGTGAGCGTGTCCGGATCCAGCGCGATGGTGTAGTTGCGCCCGCCGTGGGCGTGAATCATGTCCACCATCTCGGGCCACAGCTCGTTGTGGCGGCGCTCGTACTCCTCTTCCATGCCGGGGTACAGCTTCATCTTGAACGTCTTGATCATGGCGCGCTCCTTGGGCGAAAATAGGTGAGCCCGCACGCGGCGGGCGTTTTCTGGGAGCCATGCTAGCGTGTTGTGCTGGAAAAAGCGCGTGTGCGCGGCGCTTGCGACGAAATTGATAACGGGGAATCAAGGTTTTGCGAGGAAACGAGCAAAGCGGCAGCTCCTTCTCGCTCATTCTGCTTGGAAAACGACGGGTAGCGTAGTTTTCGGGGATGTTCTGATGCGGGGTGTGAGGAGTCGGACGGCATAGTGCCCGTTCAGAGCGTTGCCGCTCAAGAAGCATCTGTCGCTGGACTACGCTACCCGTCGTTTTCCAAGCAAAAACTCCCTCGGCTGATTTGCGGACAGAAGGAGAAGCCCCGCGGCGTGTCGATGGCGGGGCTTGCGGGCTGATGGGCTAACGGGCTGACGGGCGAACGAGCTTGCGGGCTGATGGGCTAACGGGCTGACGGGCGAACGAGCTAGCGAGCTGACGGGCTAGCGGGCTGACGGGCTAGCGGGGCTTGCGGGCCAGCGGGCGAACGGGGATATGGAAAAGCCCCGACGCTCGTGAGGGGGCGGCGGGGCTGCTGGGGAATTGAGGGCGGGTCGGCGAAGTTGGGAAGCCGCAGGCCTCGCTGTTAGTTCTTCAGCGAGTTCAAGGGCGCGGGCATGCGGCCGCCGCGGTGGGCGAACACGGTGCCGGCATACGGGTTCACGGGCATGACCGGGGCGTAGCCCAGAAGGCCACCGAAGTCCAGCTGGTCGCCCACCTGCTTGCCAATGGCCGGGATGAGGCGCACGGCGGTGGTCTTGTTGTTGATCATGCCGATGGCGCACTCGTCGGCGATGATGCCGAAGATGGCCTCCTGGGTGACGTCGCCGGGCACGGCGATCATGTCCAGGCCCACCGAGCACACACACGTCATGGCCTCCAACTTCTCGATGGACAAGGCCCCGTCCTCGGCGGCGCGAATCATGCCGGCGTCCTCGGACACGGGAATGAAGGCGCCGGACAGGCCGCCCACGGAAGACGACGCCATGACGCCGCCCTTCTTCACGGCGTCGTTCAGCATGGCGAGCGCCGCCGTGGTGCCGGGGCCGCCGCACTGGCCCACGCCGATGGCCTCCAGAATCTCGGCGACCGAATCGCCTTCGGCGGGGGTGGGGGCCAGCGACAGATCCAGGATGCCCTGCTGCACGCCGAGGCGACGGCTCGCCTCGCGGGCCATGAGCTCGCCGGCGCGGGTGATCTTGAACGCGGTGGCCTTGATGGCCTCGGCCACGGTGGTGATGTCGGCGTCCTTGGGCAGGTCGGCCAGCACGGCGCGCACCACGCCGGGGCCCGACACGCCCACGTTCACCACCTCGTCGGCCTCGCCCGAGCCGTGGAAGGCGCCGGCCATGAAGGGGTTGTCCTCCACGGCGTTGCAGAACACCACGAGCTTGCCGGCGCCGATACACTGCCTATCGGCGGTGAGCTCGGCGGCCTGCTTGATAATGCCGGCCATCAGATAAGCGGCGTCCATGTTGATGCCGGCGCGGGTGCTTCCCACATTCACGCTGGCGCACACACGCTCGGTGGTGGCGAGCGCCTTGGGGATGGAGTTCATGAGCTTGTGATCGGCGCGAGTGGCGCCCTTGTGCACGAGGGCCGAGAAGCCGCCCACGAAATCGACGCCCACCTCGGCGCCGGCGCGGTCCATGGCGCGCGCGATGGGGGAGAGGTCCTCGGCGGTGACGGCCGCGCAGATCTCGGCGACGGGCGTAACCGAGATGCGCTTGTTCACGATGGGAATGCCGAACTCGCGCTCCAGCTGCTCGGCCGTGGGCACCAGCTGCTCGGCGGCGGTGGTCATGCGGTCGTACACCTTGGCGGCCAGCGCATCCACGTCGGCGTCCACGCAGCCGCGCAGGTTGATGCCCAACGTGATGGTGCGGATGTCCAGGTTCTGCTTCGAGACCATAGCGAGGGTCTCGGCGACCTCGGCGGGGGTAATCTGCATGGGCTCTCCTCGTTCGCGGTGGCAGATGGCGCGGCATGCGCGCGTTTTCGGCAATGTTTCGCCTAGTCTATCAAATTGCGCGCCCGACCGCCGCCGTACACGCGCAGACGGCCATCATGGCCCGCGGGCATGCAGCGGCGGGTGCTCTCCCGAAAGAGAAGCTGCAAGAGCGCGCTTCGGAGATGGGCGTTTTAACTGTCGCGAGCGCAGTAATGAATGAGGCGAAGGATGAATAGGGTCACTAGATCGGCGCCGGCGCAGCTTTTTTGCAGGTGGCGGGTGCTTGCAGGACGCTAGAGGTCGGGGAAGAGTTCGTCGGTGGCGAACTTGAAGGAGCGGTCGCGCGCGTCGCCGGTGCCTCGGTGGTCGGTCAGCTTATCGACGGCGGGATCGAAGGCGCCGCAGAGAAGCGTGCCGGCCGGGTCGCACTGGGCGAGGTTGCGTCGCAGGGTGTCTGCATCGGTGGTGGCGTAGCAGTAGCGGCAGCCGTGGGCGCAGGTGTTGGGCCAGCCGATGTCGATGCTCTCGGTGCACAAACATTCCCGACGCTGCGCCTTGTCCTTGGGCACTGCCTCGTATCGCCCTTTCAGGCGCGAGAGCCGGCATGCTCCCAATTCCTCCAGCAAGCGCCCGTCGACGCAACGCCCCCGTTCGATGCCGAGGCATTCTAAGTCGATAGTTTCGGCGCAGGTGGCCACGGTCATGCCGTGGTCGCGGGCGCTGGCGGCGATGCCCCCGGCCAGGCGCCGCTGCTGGTCGCGGCTTACGCCCGTGGTGCCCACGGCGGCGTAGACGCTGCGACCGTCGGAACGGTAGTCGTCGATGAAGCTGATCACGACGCGTTCGGTGAACCCTTCCAGTTCGCCGGCCAGCGCCGCGAAGGCGCGCAGATGGTCGTCGACGGTATGACCGCGGTTCACCAGCAAAGGGTCGAAGCGCCAGATGACGCGCCGCGCCCCGATGCGCGCCGAGAGCTCCTTGAACGTGGCGACGATCTGGCGTTTGTCGGGCAGCCCCGGCTCGATGTCGGGCCCGTAGGGGGTGAGGGTGAACTGGAAGTAGCAGTTGTAGGCCGCCAGCTCGTCCAGCCGCCCCATCAGGGGAGCCGGATCCTTCGTCCAGAAGACGATGCCGTCCACCACGGCGGGACTGAGGCTGTAGCGGCTCACCTGTCCGGGGAACAGCGGGTTGCGCACATCCACGTAGCCCGCGCGCACGCGGTTCAGAAACCAGTCGATGTGGAACCGCGGAATGTCCGTCCTGCGGCTGGCGCTGATGATCATCGGGGCTCGCCTTCCGCAGGGTCGCCTTCCGTGGGCGCGGCTTCCTCGGCGGCTTCCTCTCGGGCGGCGAAGTTTTCCAGCTCGGCGAGGAACTGGTCGGCTTCGGGGGCGTAGCTCAAGTCGTCGGGGCGCGGAAGGGGGCCGGCCACGGCGTTGCCCAATGGGCCGCCGAAGCAGTCATCCCAGTAGGCTCTGCCGAGCAAACTTGCCGGCGTGTTGGAGTGAAGGCCGAACTGCTCGCACACCCAGAGGGGCGCAGGCGTCAGGTTCAGCAGCAGCCACAGGGCCACAAGCCCGACGAAGGTGCCGAGGATCTGCAGGTTCTGGTGGCGTCGCACAGTGGCGGCGAGCGATTCGGGCGTAGCGTCGTCGGTAGTGTTTCTCATGGCAGGCCCCTAACGTCGGAACAGGGAGAAGACGAGGTACAGCACGAACAGCACAATGCCGATGAAGCCGGCGCCCACGGCCAGGTACGGCAGAACGCAGGCGAGGCAGAGCAGCGTCAGCGTGACCATGGTGGGATGCTCGCGGCGCAGCACGGCCACTACGGCGAAGGAAACCACCGCCAGGCCGCAGAACCCGATGCCCCATAACAGCTGGTTTTCCAGGAAGGGCCAGCCGGTCTCGGCAGCCAGGTCCGCCCACGACTCGTAGCCGATTCCCGGGGCCATGAGCACCGTGATGCCGAGGGCCGCCACGGCCGCCCCGCCCCAGAAGAGCGCCTTCGAGAGACCCGTGGCCGATGTTTCGGGGTGGCGGCGCGCCCGGGTCTTGGCGATGAAGGCGCTCGTGTCCCGCGCCACGGGCACGGCGCCCTCCTCGTCGCCGGATATCCAGCCTTCGGCGACGCCCTTGCCGGCAGCGATGGCCTCGGCCTCCTTGCGCAGGGCGGTGGCCCGGCGCCGTGTACGGCCCTTGGTGCCCACGCCGCGCAAGACGAAAAAGGCGTTCGCGAATTTCGGCGCCAGCACCGCGGAGGCCGCGGCCAGAAATCCCAGGAGGGCAGCGCCGCTGAACGTGGCGGTGGGGATGGCCGACACGTCGATGAGGGCGTCGGGGTACACCGAGCCTGCCCCCAGACCCGTGGGCGAGATGAGCACGGTGCTCGCCGTGGCGAGCGGTTCCCCGGCGTTGATCACGCCCTCCTTCCACATGCCGAAGGTGAAGCGCGGCATGATGAAGCACACGAGCAGCACGAAGGCCACGGCCACGATAAGCCGGCTGAAGAAGGCTGGTTTGGAAAGGCCGTCCACGGGCGCGTGCTTGCCCTCGGCATCGGCCAGGACGTCTATCTGGGCGGCGGCGTCTTCCAGGGCCGCTTGCGCGTCCTCGGCACAGGCGCGACTACGGGCGCCCCAGCACATCTCGCGTGCCCAGGCCACGGCCTCGGCATCGGCCGCCGAGGCTTCCATGAGATGGGCGACGAAGCCGCGGGGCACGGGCCGGCCGAACAGCTCGGCGGTGAAGTAGCCGCCGGCGGTGGCGGGCGCCACCGTCTCGCTCGAGCGCACGATGCCCATATGGCGCAGGTGCGGGCTCGCCTCGGTGCGGACCGCCAGGTCCTCGGCGCGGCGCGCTCGCTCGGCACGGGCCTCGGCACTGTCGGCCAGGGGCGCTGCTTCGGGTACTTTCGCGCCGGCCACGGCCCGCACGAGGCGCTCGCCTGCGCCGTCGCGGCCGTGGTAGAGCCGCAGGTTTTCCTGCACCCAGCGCGCCCAGCCGTCGCTGCCGTAGCGCACCGCGAAGGCCCGCACGGCCGCGGTGTCGCCGGCGGTGGCCTCCAGCACTTCCAGCAGCCGGTCGGCGCGCTCGCCCACATTCGCGTCCGCGTGCTCGCGCAGCCAGGCGAGACCCACCTGGGCCTGCGCGGGATAACCTGCCACGGCCACCACACCGAGCACGTCGCGGGCCGCCTCGTCGTCGGCGGCCAGGCGGTAGAACCCCAGCGGTGTGGCGGCAATGCGGCGGAAGAGCGCATCGACGCCAGCGGTGCCCCGCAGCACGGCCTCTCCCTTCCAGAGGGCGGCCGCGCGGGCGGGGTCGATGAGCGCAAGCGCCCGCGACAGCCCCAGGTCCTCGTTGCCGCCCTCGTCATCGGGCAGCGTGTCGGGGTCGTGGTCGGTGATGTCGTTTAAGGCCACGGCCAGATCGGTCTCGCCGATCTTGCGGAAGTAGTCTTCCAGCCCGTGGGTGTACAGGTGGCGCTTGGCGCGTTGCCAGTTGCCTGCCAGCGCGGTGACCAGGGTGGGGCGGCTCTCGTACAGGGTGCCCTCGAACTGGTAGCCGGCAGGGCCTGTCATGGCCGCGGCCAGAGGATCGCGGTAGCGGAAGGCATCAGGTGCGGCCAGCCAGCGTTGTATGTCGTCGTAGCCGAGGCGGCCCTGGGCGTGGGCGTAGGTGAGCCCGTAGATGAGGTCGCCGAGCGAGGCGTGCTCGGCCTCGCGCGGCTGGAAGGGCACGGGGCGGCCGCCGGCGAGCACCGCCGACAGGTCGTCGGCGTCGATGAGCGCCTGGTGCGGATGCGCCCCTCCGTTGTAGAGCGTCCAGATGGTGTAGCCGAGCGCGTACCAGTCGTTCTCGCGCTGCACCACCGAGGAGTGCGGCGAGTAGCCGGGCGTGCGGCGGTCAACCTTGGTGGCCGAGGTGTCGCGGCCCTCTTCAAGTACCGAGGAGATGCCGAAGTCGCCGAGCACCACGTTGCCGTCCAGAAGGTAGAGGTTCTTCGGCTTCACGTCGCGGTGCACGATGCCCTGCTCGTGCAGCAGGTGCAGGGCGCAGGCCGCCTGGGGGATGACGGTGTCGCGCAGAAGCTCGTAGCTCGCGCCGGGCGCGCGGGCCAGGCGGTCGTCGCACAGCGGCATGACGGCCACGTCGTAGGTGGTCTCGCCGAGCCCCGGCGTGTCGTCGCTCACGGTGCCCGTGGCGTACAGCGGCATGAGGTGGGTTTCCGTGAAGTGGCGCTCGCCGAGCGGGTGGTCGGTCATAAGGCTGCGCAGGTAGCCGAGGATGGCCCGGCGCGCTAGGCGGTCGCGCACGGCATGGGGCTGGTAGGCGATCTTCGCGGCGAAGACGTTTCCCGCTTCATCGGTGGCGTGCACTACGGTGCCCTGGCCGCCGGCGCCGATGATGTCGGCCGTGTGCAGGGTGAAGGCGCGCTCGCCGTCGCCGATGAAGGGCAGGTCGGCCCCCGACAGCACGGGCGAGGCGGCATCCAGGTCCACCAGGGTGGCGGCCACGTCCACGATGGTGGGCGCCACCGCGCGCCGAGGCTCGCGCGAGATGTCGTTGCTAGCGGCCACGAGCGCTGCCTCCCGCCGTGGATTCGGGTGCAAGGCGTCCCGTCTCGGCGGCCGATCCCACGAGGGGCGCGGCCCCGTCGTCGCCGACGCGCCGGAAGGCCGCATCGCCGTCGGCCAGGTAGGCCTCCACGGCATCGCCCGCTTCCACGCCTGCATCGAAGATGAAGGAGGCGAGCGGGTTCAGATAGGCCGCCTCCACCAGGTTGCCGATGCCACGGCCGCCGTTCTCGCGCACGCCGGGCTCCTGCGCGCGCTCCAGCAGGTGTTCCACCAAGGCATCGGCGGTGCCCACCGCGATGCCGCAACGAGCGCGCACATTTCCGTTGATCTTGGCCAGCTGCGCCTCCAGAATGAGCCGCGATGCCTCGGGAGAAATGTAGTCGAACACCACGATGTTGTCGCCGATGCGGTTTAAGACCTCGGGCTTGAAGTGGGTGGCCATGGCCGCGCGCACCTTCTTTTGCATGACATCGTAGGGCTCGCCGGGCTGCACGATGCTGCGCCGGCCCACCACGCGTCCGTGCTCGTCCAGCACCTCCTCGGAGATGCCCACGTTGCTGGTGAAGAAAATGAGCGTCTCGCTGAAGTAGACCGTCTGGCCCCGGCCGTCGGTCATGCGGCCGTCTTCCAGAATTTGCAGGAACTTGTCCATGATGGAGGGATGGGCCTTCTCCACCTCGTCGAACAGCAGCACCGAGAAGGGGTTCGCGCGCACGGCGTTGGTGAGCTGGCCGCCGGCCTCGTAGCCCACGTAGCCGGGCGGCGCGCCGAACAGCTTCTGGTCGGCGTTCTCGGCGGCGTACTCCGACATGTCGAAGCGCAGGTAGCTACGCTCGTCGCCGAACAAGAGCTCGGTTACGGCCTTCACGATCTCGGTCTTGCCGGTGCCCGTGGGGCCGGCCAAGAACAGCACGCCCTTGGGCTTGGTGCCCGAGGAGTGCTGCATGCCGGAAAAGCCCAGCACCGAGCGCTTCAGCACCGAGACGATCTTCGCGATGGCGGGTTCCTGGCCCTTCACGCGCCGGCGCAGGGCGGCCGCCGGGTCGTCGCGCAGCTTGTCGGCCATGGCGGCCCACTGGTTCTCGCGGATGCCGTACTTGTACAGGTCCACCAGCTCGGCCACGCGCTCGGGCGTCGTGCCGCCGCGGGCGTGCAGGCGCCGCAGCTCGTCCAGCTCCACGAGCTTCATGCCGTCGGTGGTGTCGATGAGCTTCTCCCGCGCCTTGGCGAGCGCCGGGTCGGCCAGGTCGGGGAAGGCCCGCTCGATGAAGGCCTCGCGGGCCGGGCGGTCGGGGTTGGGAATGGCGATGACGCGCGCATCGGGGTTTGCGCGGGTGAGCCACGAGGGCACGTCCCCCGCGCGGTTCACCACCAGCACGAGCGTGTTCACGTGCGCCCCGTCGCCCCGGATGGCGTCGGCCGCGCCCAGGTACAAGTTCATGAACACGGCGTTCTCCTCGGGGGTGAGGTCTTCCGGGGAGGACGCGAGCCGGCTCGCCAGGTCAAACACGCAGGCGATGGAGCGGCCCTCGGCAACGCCGGCGTCGAGCCTGCGCGAGAGGGCGGCGCGCATGAGCAGCGCGTCGTGGACGAGGCGGTTGGTGGCGAAGGGGGCCTGGCGCGCCGCCGAGTCGCGGGCGGGGTTCAGCGCCTCGGCCTCGGCGGTCAGGCGGTCGGCCTGGGCCTGGGCGGCCTCGGCCAGCCCGCGCGCGTCGCCTGCGCCCAAGGGGTCGCCGATGCCGCGCAGGGGATCGGCGAACAGGAAGCGGTAGGGGCGCGCGTCCTCGGCGCCGGCGAACAGCTCCGGCAGGATCTGGTTAAGGGGCAGGAACTGGGTTGCGCCCGCGGGGCCTTCCCACGGGTACAGGTCGGCCACGTTGCCCTCGATGACGAGGACGGGCTTGATGCCGACGAAGTTGTCCAGCTCGCGCTGCCAGGTGGGAGATGTCATAGCGGTTCCTCTCCGGACGGGCGCCCGTGGATGCCGATGGACAGGGCGCGGCCGTCGAACACCGCGTTCTGCACGCGGCGCGGTTTCCTCTCCTCGTCATGATACAGGGTTTCCAGCGCGGGGTTCAGCACGATTACGCGCTGGTTGGTCGAGCCGCGCAGCCCGCAGGCGCCGTCGTTGAGCGCGGCGACGTAGGGCCCGTCGATGAGGACGTCGATGAGGCCGTGATGCGTGGGGGCTTGCTCGTCGGCGACCGGTGGCGGGGTGCTGGCCGGCGAGGGGGCGGCTGCTGCCGGCAGGGTGTTTGCCGCCGCCGGGTCTTCTGCGAGCAGCGTGCGGGGGATGCGCGGGTCGCGCCGCAGCTCTTCAAGGGTGAAGCCGGTGTAGACGAGAATGTCGTCGAAGGCGGGGCGGATGGCCTCGAGCACCTGGGCGAGCTCGGAGGCCTGCTCTAGAGGGTCGCCTCCGGTGAAGGTGATGCGGTGGCAGCCGGTGCGGGCGGCCAGCTCGTTCAGAATGGCGGCCACGCGCGCGGGCGGCAGGTCGGCTTCGGGCCGCGGGCCCCACAGTTCGGGATTGGCGCAGCCGGGGCAGTGCTTGGAGCAGCCGCTCGCCCACACGGCCACGCGCGCGCCGGGGCCCAGGGTGGTCACGGGGTGGTAGAGGCGGTCGATGCGCATGGCGGCTCAGGCAACCGGGCGCGGGCGCGCGGATACGCGGGCGATGGCGGCGCGGTCGAAGGGATCGCTGCAGAAGGTGCAGGCATCTACGCGCCCGTCGGCGTCGGCCACGGCATGCTCGGTGCCGCAGACGGGGCAGCGCACCGACCAGGCGACGGCTTCGGCGCAGGCCGCGGGGCGCGAGGTGGCGGAGGCGTCGCCGCCAGCGTCCGAGGTCGCAGCCGCTGCGGTGGCTTCCGCGAAAGAGCCGGCCGCCTCAGGCGCTTCCACGGCAACGCGGAACACCATGTCGGCCAGCTTCAGGGTCTCACCTCCGAAGAGCGGCTGGGGTGCGCCCGCATGCAGGGATGACCAGGCGTTTCCGCGCAGCACCGACGACTCGTTGCGGCCGGTGTGCTCGATGGTCCAGCGACCGTCGGGGCTTGCGGCCACCACGGCGTGCACCCCCGACACGCGGGACGAGAAGACATCGGGCGAGAAGTCGCCGGCGCGCCCCAGAATACCGCCTGGTGCCGTGATGCGCACGACGGTGCCCGCGCGCAGGTCTTCCAGCAACAGGTCAGGTGCGGGTCGGGGCGCCTCTTCTGTATCATCCTGAGTGGATGGGCGAAGCCCCGCAGTCGAAGGATCTTCAGGTGCGTTTCCTTCGCGCGCAAGGGGGTTTCCGCAGGCAACGCAGACGTGTGCGGCATCGTCGTTGGCGAAGCCGCAGGAGCACAGCCGCATGCTACCTCACCGCCTGGGCGGCAGCCCCGGTGCGCTTGCGGCGCCGCTCGCGGGCTCGCGAGGTCGTGGCGGGTGCGGCTTGGGCGGCGGCCGTGCCGGCAGATGCCTCGTGCAGCTCACGGCAGAAGGCGGCGTCGGGTTCTGCCTTGTAGCGCACGGCGTTGGTGATGCCGTAGGCGGCCAAGTCTCCCGCTATCTCGTCGTATACGGCGCAGAAGTCGTGCTGGCCTTGCAGGAGGGCCTCGGTGCGGGGGCCGGGTGCGGCGGCGTCCAGGGTGACCGAGCCGCCTTCGGCAACGCCGCCGATGCCCGCGGGCAGCCCCGCCACTTGCAGCATGAGGTCGCCCTGATCGGATACGAATGCGTGGATGCCGTCGCTTTGCTCGGCGCTTCCGAAGACGCGGTGGCTGCCCGCAAGGTCGCGGCCCATGCGCACCGATCGGGCGATGTCGTAGCCGTGGGCGGCCATGACGGCATCGATGCACGCCTGCAGGTAGGCGTTGCGGTCGGCCTGGGCTTGCAGTGCGCGCAGGGCCTCCAGGTGCGCCGCCGCCTCTTCCAGCGTGGCGAACGCGGCCCCCTCGGGATGCGGAACGCCTTGGGCCGCCAGCTCCTCCTCGGCGTCCTCGATGAGCGCTGCCAGGTCGGCCATGGCCCGGGCACCGGCTTCCATGGACGGCAGCAGCAGCTCCAGCTGCGCGGCTCCCGCCTCGTTCAGCGCCGGGGCCGCCTCCAGCAGCAGGGCGCGATCGGCTGCCAGAGTGTAGGGCGATTCGATGAGCGCGAGAGCCCGCCGCGCCGCGGTCTGCACGTGTTCGGCGGCAGCGCCGGTTGCCCCGTCGCCCGCTGGCGCTTCGGCAACCGCCTTCGCCGCGCTGCCCTCGCTGCCGACGGCTTCGGCCGCTTCGGCATGCGGCTCGCTTGCCGCCGCGGCCAGGAGCTGTGCGAAGTCCCGCGTCCCGCGAACGGCGTCCGCCGCGCTCGCGGCGCGGCCGATGCGCTCGCAGAGCGCCACCGCCTGGGCACAGAAGGCCTCGGCGGTGGCGGCCGCCTGGGCGGCGCAGTGCTCGGCGCGGGTCACAGAGTCTTCCATAACGGCGGCCGGCGTGAACGCGCATTCCGCAGCGAGCCGGTCAAGCGCCTCCTCGGCCGCACTCTCCAGGGAGGCGATTGCCTCCTCGGCCTCGGGGCATCCCGCGCCGGTTGTCAGCGCCTCTTCCCGCATCTCCACGATACGCCGCCGCGCCCGGCTGCGGCTGTGGTCCACATCATGGCGCAGCGCCGCCAGCTGTGCCTGGATCCGCCGCTCTATCTCCAGTTGACTCGTCTTCGGCCCGCTCATAGATATGCCCCTATCGCTTTCTCCGTGCACTGCCCCTATTGTACCTCGCATTGACGGAGAGCGCGTCCTCTGCCGCTTCGGCCAGCCGCGTGATGTTCCTCCGCTCGGCACCCTGGCATATTCGCCCAGATCGTGCTAAAGTGTATTTCATTTGCAATACACTACAAAGGGAGTCATATGTCTTCTGCAGCAGATTCCCGCGTGCCGGTTGCTATGCGGCTGCCGCGCCGTGAGGTGGAGATTGTCGATGAGTATGCCCGGGCTCACCGCATCACCAAGACCGAGGCGTTCCTCCACTTTCTTCGTCGGGGTATGGAGGGGGAGGAAGATGCCTTGAACGGAGAACGGCTGAGCGCTATCGAGCGATCGCTCGAAAAGGTGCTCAACTGCCTTACTGGTGGCGATCTTCTTCAAAAAAGCGATGTATTGGAAATAATTAGTAACGAATCTCAAAATTTTTCCGCAATAAAACGTGCTATTCTGTTCGGGTCGTTTGCGAGAGATGCAGCGACTTTGAAGAGCGATATCGACATCCGGCTCGAGCTTGACCGCGACAAACCCTTCAGCCTCTATGATTTGGCGCGCTTCCAGAAAGCGGTAGGCCGTCGCACGGGTCGCGAAGTCGAGGCGCTTACCGCCGACGATATCGGCAATGCCAATCTTGTCGCCGCCATCGAACGGGAGGGAATCGTAGCCTATGAACGCCCGAGAGAATGACCTTCTGCGTATTCAGGAGATCTACGATATCGCAACTCAGACAATTGCCCAGCTCGATGAGCTGCGCATTTGCCGAGAGCAGTTCGTCCGGCCTGCTTCAGCCCAGGAGGCGCTCATCGGGGAAGGGCTTGCGAATCGTGTGTTCCGCGCGGCAGAAGAAGGAGGCCGCCTTTCTCAGGTATTCGTCGAATACGGATTCGAGTTGCGGGAGATGAGCGGCCTGCGCAACCGCCTGGCGCATGCCTACGGAACGGTTGACATGCATGTTGTGTGGGATGTGCTCCAACATGATTTTCCGAAGCTGGTAGCGGCCTGCGAAGCGTATTGCGAGGAACGCGGCATTGCCCTTGCGCGCACATGGGGTGCGCCTCAGGCTGTTTCTGAGACATCTGGACCAGACGAGGGATCTACTCCGCGCCAGTGAAAACTGCGATCGTCGTCGGCAGTCGTTCTAGAGCGCCGTCGGGCTCCTCTTCGGGCCGCTCGGGGAGGAGGCCTTTGCAGCGTAGCTGCTCTACGGCCAATATAGCAAAGCAAGACCGTGTTGCGAGATGGGAGAGCGATGAGCGACGAGAGCGCTGAGGGACTGGCGGCGGAGCGGCTGACGGACATGGCTTACACGGCCGACGATTACGACAGTGACGCCCATGTGGGGGCGCACGAGGCGCTGCGGCGGCTGCGCGACGGCAACCGCATCTATGTGGCGGCGCTCGACCACGAGCGCGACCTGTCGCCCGAGCGCATCCAGGACCTGTTCGAGAACGGCCAGCGTCCCTTCGCCTGCGTCATCACCTGCGCCGACTCGCGCGTGGTGCCCGAGCACATCTTCATGACGGGCCTGGGCGAGCTGTTCGTCATCCGCGTGGCCGGCAACGTGGTGGGGCCGGTGGAGCTGGCCAGCGCCGTGTACGCCTGCGAGCACTTGCACACGCGCCTTCTGCTGGTGCTGGGGCACACCCACTGCGGCGCCATCAAGGCGGCCCTCGACGGCGAGCGCGGGTACGTGGCCGCCATCACCGAGCGCATCTCCGAGGCGCTGGGCGACGTGCGCGACCCCTACGCCGCCAGCGTGGTGAACGCCCGCGCGGCCGTCGCCGAGCTGGAGGCGAGCCCGGAACTTGCGCGCCTGGCCGCCGAAGACGGCCTGGAAATCCGCTGCGCGGTGTATCACACCCATTGCGGCGTGGTGGACTTTCTGGAAGGCGCGGCGGGCTAGGGGCGCGCCGCCTTCCGCTGGCGGCCCATATCGGGTGGCGGCGGGCTCTTGTTCGGAGAGGCGTTATCGTAATGGCTTGCGATAAAGTGATAGAGGGGATACACTGGCGGCAATGACATTCGCGTCCATGCGCAGTGCGCGGGAAGGCGGGGGAGAGGGTTGTTCAGCGAGCTTGCCGTGGCCTACCTGTTCTTCGGCGGGGCGGGCGCGGGCGCGTGCGTGGTCTTGGGCGTTCTGGAGTGCGCCAACATCGGCCGCTACGGCGCGCTGCCGAGCGGGAGCGGTGCGGGGATGATGCGGGCGCGCTCGTCGCGATGGGCGCGGCGCCTGCGGGTTCCCCACGAGCTTCTGGCGCGCGGTTGGGTGCTGTGCCTGCTTTTGCTGGGCACCGGTTCGCTCTGCCTGCTGGCCGATGCGGGGCGCTCCGAGCGCGTGGTGGCCCTGTGGCTCGCGCCGCGCTTCTCGGTGGTCACGGTGGGCGCTTGGGCCCTGCTGGCATCGAGCGTCGTGGCCGCGTTCTTCGCCGTGGCGTCGAACGGGTGGGGTGCGCGCCTGCGCCCGGCCCCGGTGCTGGCGGCCGCGATCGCCGCTATTGCCGCCGGGCTCGTCACGGCGGCGTACACGGGCGTGCTTTTAGGCTCGCTCCCCTCGGTGCTCGCCTATCGCACGGGCGTCTTGCCGGCCCTGTTCCTGCTGTCGTCCCTCTCGTGCGGCGCGGCCGTGGTGTTCGCCGTATCGTCTCTCGTCGACTCGCGCCTGCCCTTCGGCTCGGCGTTGCGCCGGCTCGGGCGCGCCGACCGCGCCATCATCCTTGTGGAGGCGGCGCTGCTGGTGCTGTTCGTCGGGGGCCAGTTGGCCGACGAGGGCACGAAAGCCGGCGCGGCGGCTCTCATCTTTGGCGACGGTGCGGTGCTGTTCTGGGTAGTGCTCGTGCTCGTCGGTCTGGGCGCGCCCTTCGTTTTGGAATGGCGCTACCCGGCGGGTGACCGCCGCGTGAAAGGCCTCTGGATTGCCTTTTGCATCCTGCTGGGCGCTGCCGCGCTGCGCGTGAGCGTGACCGGCCTGGCCGCCTTCGATATCTCCCAGACACCCGAGCTCGCCTTCCAGCTGGCCGCCGCCACGGCGTCGGGCTGAGCCGCGAGGCGAGCACGCTTTTTCAGAACGGAACGAGAGGAAGGGATAGACGATGTTCGGCAGCACGAGAAGCAAGAGAAGCAAGAGGGCCCTCCGTAGCGAGCGCGAGGCCGCTGCCCCCTGGAACGACAACGAGGCCGAGATGCTCGCCGCTACGTCCTATGTGCCGCGCAAGTCCTCCCGCAACGGGGCGCTCGTGTTCAGCGTCGCGGTGTTTCTGGCCGCAGGGGCGGCAGTGCTCGCCTGCGGCATTGCCCTGGAGGGGCGCATCTCCCTCGCGTGCATCTTAGGGGCGCTGGCCGCGGCGCTCGTGGCGGCCTCGTCGCTGCACATTGCGCTCGGCTGGGAGAAGGTGGTGGTGCTGCGCCTGGGCAAGCTGAACCGTGTGGTGGGACCTGGCTTCTACGCCACCATCCCCATTCTGGAATACGGGACCATCCGCGTGGACCAGCGCACCATTGCCACGCCCTTCCGCGCCGAGCGCACGCTGACGGCCGATCTGGTGCCCGTGAACATCGACGCGGTGCTGTTCTGGATGGTGTGGGATGCGGAAAAGGCCTGCGTGGAGGTAGAGGACTACTACGCGGCCATATCGTATCTCGCCCAAACCTCGCTGCGCGAGGCGGTGGGCCGCTCCACGGTGGCCGAGGTGGCCCTGCGGCGCGACCAGCTGGACGAGGAGATAAAGGCCGATATCGAGAAGGAGGCGGCCGGTTGGGGTGTCGATATCATCTCGGTGAAGGTGCGCGATATTGTGATTCCCGCCGACCTGCAGCACGTCATGTCGCTGGAGGCCCAGGCCGACCGCGAGCGCAACGCCCGCATGACCGTGGCCAGCGCCGAGGCCGACCTGGCGGAGATGCTCGCCGAGGCGGCCCAGGTGTACGGCGACGCCGATGCCGCCCTGAAGCTGCGCACCATGCTCATGCAGTACGAGACGGTGAGGGGCTCGGGCAGCGCGGTGGTCACGGTGCCCACGGCCGTGAGCGATGGTTTTGCGGAGGGGGTTCAGAGACAGGGCGGGGGACTCTGATAGGATATGACCGTTAGCGACGAGAGAGATATGCCATGAACGCCCTTGAATCCTTCGCCATCGACCACAACTCCGGCCTGCCGGTATGGATACAGATCAAGAACCGCATCGCCTACCTCATCGGCTCGGGCTCCTATGCGCCGGGCGACCGGCTTCCCACAGTGCGCGCGCTCGCAGTTGATCTGGACATCAGCTACAACACGGTGAACCGCGCCTATATGGACCTGGAGCGCGAGGGCTACATCTCCACCCGGAAGGGGCGGGGCACCTTCGTGGCCGAGCGCCACGATTTGGGCGCCCACACCGCCTCCGACTCTCCCATCGAGCTGGTGATCGACGACATGATTCGCGTATGCTCGAATGCGGGTTTGGCCGACGACGACATCGTGGCCATGGTGGAGGCACGCCTCGCCCACCGGGAGTTCATGCGCTAGGCTCTCGTTTGCGCTCGGATGCGGCGGGAGCCGTACGCGTTGGCCCGGCGGCGTGGTGTCGTCGGGATGCGACGCGATGTCAATTTAAGTCTTTATTGTCGCAAGATATTGTGATAATGTGACACTGTGATGTAGACGTGGTCATATCGGGTTGTCGAGGCGATGCTGTCCAGGGGGAAAGATGGCAGTCGAGAGGGAAACCAAAGGGATTGATGCCGGCGACGGTTTCCGCTCGGCTCTCGCGCTGTACGAGGGCATTGAGGCGGATCATATGGCTGCCCTCAAGGCAACTGGCGTGGCGTTTGCCCCGTACGATGACGAGCGCCGCGAGCGCGAGAGCCTGCTTCGCCAGCTTCGTGAGCGGGGAGCGCGCATCCGCAACGGCGGGGCGAGCGTGGCCCTCGGGCCCATGAGCGTGGCCTGCGAGGCGTGCACTGGCTCCTGCGTGAGCCGTAGTTTCGCCCTGACGAACAACTGCCATCGCGACTGCTTCTTCTGTTTCAATCCCAACCAGGAGGATTTCGCCTACTGGTGCGAGCATCCCTTCCCTTGGCGTCGCCAACTGGACGACTTGGCTGCAGAACCGTGCCCTCCAGCCTGTGTCGCGCTGACCGGCGGGGAGCCGCTTCTGATGGCCGACGAGGCTGTGGCCTTCTTTTCCCGCGCCGCCGAGTTGTTCCCCGATGCGCACCTGCGCCTGTACACGTCGGGCGACTTGCTGACACGCGATTTGATCGACCGTCTGGTGCGGGCGGGACTCCATGAAATTCGATTCTCCGTCAAGCAAGATGACGATCCGGTGCTTTTGGAGAAGGTGCTGGAGCGCATGGCCTGGGCGCGCGAGAGCGTGCCCACGATCATGGTGGAGATGCCCGTCATTCCGGGAACCGAGCCGTTCATGGAGGAGCTTCTGATAAAACTCGATGCCCTGGGCGTCGACGGTATCAACTTGCTAGAGTTCGCCTACTCCATGTGGAATTGGCCCGTGTTCGAGTCCTTGGGCCTTACCCTGCGCAATCCGCCCCAGCGGGTGCTGTTCGACTACACCTATGCAGGCGCTTTGGCGGTGCAGGACAGCGAGGAGGCGTGCTTGCGCCTGATGCTGTGGGCGCGTGAGCAGGGCCTGCGCCTCTCTCTGCACTACTGCTCGTTGGAGAACAAGCACCGTGCCCAGGTGCGCAATACGAACGAGCCCTTTGCCGATATTCATCCCTGCTACGCCTTCGATTACGACGATTTCTTCCTGAAGGCCGTCGTGGCCTTCGACGACGATCGTGCGCCGGTACGTCGAGCACTTGAGCGGAAAGGGTGCACTCATTTTCTCGAGGATGCCGAAGGACGATCGCTGGCATTCCATCCTCGCTGGCTGCCCCTTGCTCGTTGTGCTGCCTCTGAGCCCGATCGGCTGTGCGTGTCCTTCAATATCGTGGCCGACGAGGGACAATCTCTGCGAGAACTGAAGGTAGAGACCGCAAATGAGGCCTCCGTTCAACTTGTTGACGACACCGGTGCAACCGATGCGCGCGAGCGGTGCCTCCAGGGGTTCAAGAAGGATTGGCTCCTCTGACCTCCTCCGCAGGAATAAGCTAAAAATAATTGTCACAATGTATTGCGACAAACAAACAAAGAGACTATACTGCGCAGTGAGAGCGGGGAGGGGCCAACCCCGCGTGAGGGTGGGCGCTCATGCATGGCGCCCGAATGGAGGGCAGAGGACGATCCTCTGCTGCATTTGGAGATAGGAGGAGCAATGTCGGAGCTGAAGACCCCGGTCAAGGGCATTTCCCGCCGGAGCTTTCTCAAGACCACGGCCGCCGCGGCCGGTGCCGCCGCCGTGAGCGGTACCACGATGACGGCTCTTGCCACCACCGGCGAGGAAGCTGCGGGTGCCGACGAGCACGAGGTGGTCTGCGTCTGCGGCTGCAACTGCCAGGGTAACTGCTCGATGGTCGCCACGGTGCGCGAGGGCAAGATGGTCAACATCCGGTCCAACGAGGACCTTCCGTACCCGTCTTACGAGCGCATCTGCATGCGCGGTTTCAGCCATGCGAACCGCATGTACGATTTCAACCGCGTTCTGTACCCTATGAAGCGCAAGACCTGGAGCTTGGAGGAGCCCCATGTCGAGAACCGCGGCAGCGACGAGTGGGAGCGCCTGTCTTGGGACGAGGCCATTGGTCTCGTTGCCGAGGCGCTGACCTACAACACTGAGAACTACGGCGTGCGCTCGAACTGCGTGCTCGTGTCGGCCGGCAACTCCTTTGCCGCCTACGGCGGTCTGATCGCCGGCCTCGGCTTCGCGAACGCCTTCGGGTTCCAGGGGCTGGACGTGTGCCTCGACTACGGTGATTTGGTCGGCATCGGAGAGGTGACCGGCAGCGGCTGGGACTTCAACCAGCGCAACATGGCCGGCGACTACCGGTACGCCAAGACGATTCTGATTTGGGACACGAACCCGCCCAACTCGCAGCCCCATAGCTGGCACTTCTGCATGGAGGCCAAGGACGCCGGCGCCAATCTGGTCGTCGTCGACCCCACCTACACCATCGCGGCTCAGCAGGCCACCAAGTGGGTGCCCATCAAGCCCGGCACCGACCCGGCTCTGGGCATGGCCATGCTCAATGCCATCATCGAGAACGAGTGGTACGACCTGGACTTCATGCGCGATAAGACGTGCGCGCCCCTCCTCGTGCGTGAGGACAACGGCCATTTCCTCCGTGCGACGGACTTCGGCGAGGAAGGTCCGGCGCAGCTGCCCGAGTACCCCTTCTTTGGTACGCTTCTGCTTCAGGGCGTCAAGGCCGGCAAGGTGCCGACGCTGGAGGAGACGGCGCACTATGTGGTGTGGGATGCCGACAAGAACGCCTGGGGCCTTATCAACGAGGTGGCCAACCCCGCCATGGAGGGCAGCTTCGAGGTAAACGGCGTGAAGGTGACCACGGCTTGGTCGCTGTTCAAGGAGCACATGGCCTCCTGCACGCCGGAATGGGCCGAGGGAATCACCGAGGTGCCGGCGGACACCATCGTGGAGCTCGCCCGTATGTACGCCCAGGATGCGCCCTCTACCATCTACGCGGGCTATCACCTGTACGACAACTGCGAGGAGATGGGCATGACCTGGGCCTGCCTTGCCGCCCTCACGGGCAACATCGGCAAGCGTGGCGCGTCCATCGGCCATTTGGGAAAGAGCAAGCCGACGATCAATATGGCCGGCCTCGCCTTCCCGACCGGGCTCAACAGCCTGCATGACGAGCTGCCGTGGCTCCATCTGCCCGAGGTGCTGGAGACGGGCAAGCTGAAAGGCGAGGATTTCCCCGTGCGCCTTCTCTACAACATCGGCGCGAACCCGGTCGGCAGCTATGCGGCCCAGAAGAAGACCATCGAAGAGGTGCTTCCCAAGATTCCCTGCATCGTGACCAACGACATGGAGTTCTCCGAGACCTGCGAGTACAGCGATATCGTGCTGCCCTGCGCCCACTACTTCGAGTACGACTGGATTCAGGCCAGCTCGCACACGCCCTTCCTGTACATGGCGAACAAGGTGGCCGACCCCATCGGCGAGGCGAAGGAAGACGTTGAGATCTTCCGCGCTATCGCCGAGCGCATGGACAACGAGGGGGCCAAGGCTTTCTATGCCAAGTCCAACGAAGAGATGATGCGCATGGTGGTCGATACCGAGAAGGGCGAGCCCTTGGGCATCAACCTCGACAACCTCAAGGAGAAGGGTGTCCTGGCCGATCGCGATGAGAATTGGATTCACTGGGAGGAGCAGCGTTGGCCTACGCTCTCGGGCCGTCTGGAATTCTACGTCGAGAACCCCGGGGCCCGCATCAACATCGGCAAGCCCATCGACAAGGACTTCTACCATATGCCCACCTATCATACGCCTTTCGAGGCCTATGACGAGAGCGAGCAGCACGACAAGTACCCCCTGTACCATTACTGCGAGCGCACAAGGTGGCACCTGCACACTCAGTACAACCACGCTCCCGTGCTGCGCGAGCTTGATCCGGAGCCCTACCTGCGCATGAATCCCGTCGATGCCGAGGCGCGTGGCATCGCCGAGGGCGACTACGTCGAAGCTTACAACGACCGCGGCCACTGCGTGTGCAAGGCGAAATTCGACATGGGCGTGAGGCCGGGCATGGTCTCCTCGCCCAAGGGCTGGCATCGTGGAGCCTATGTGGCGGGCAGCTATCAGGAGCTGACCAACGACCATTTGAATCTGCTCCACATGAACACGTCGTTCGATGACACGCTCGTCGAGGTACGCAAGTACGAGGGAGAGGTGAAGTAAATGACTCGCTATGGAATGGTGATCGACACCAAGAAGTGCATCGGCTGCCACGTGTGCGCCATGGCGTGCAAGACCGAGAACAACTTGCCCAATGATGTGTGGTGGAACCGTATCTTCACCGACAACGGCGGCGAGATGGGATTCGATATGGTCGGCGGGTCGTATCCCGACAACCTGCAGTTCGGCTACATCCCCGTGGCGTGCCAGCACTGCGAGAACCCCGCCTGCGTGAAGGTGTGTCCCGTGGGCGCTACCTACAAGGACCCCGAGACGGGCGTGGTGCGCCAGGACTACGACAAGTGCATCGGTTGCCGTATGTGCATGAGCGCCTGTCCCTACAACGGCGTGCGCTCCTTCAACTGGGAAGAGCCGGCGTTCCATATGGACTACGCCATGGGCAGCAAGGACGCGCCCGAGCATCAGCGCCATGTGGTGGAGAAGTGCACCTTCTGCTACCACCGCACCTCCCAGGGTATTGAGCCGGCGTGCATGCACCTGTGCGTGGGCCGGGCGCGCTTCTGGGGAGACTTGGACGATCCGACGTCCGAGGTGAGCCAGCTTCTTGCAGAGCGGTCCCATAAGCGCCTGCTGGAAGAGCGCGGCACCGAGCCTTCGACCTACTATCTCGTTTAGCAGAGGGGAGTGACATTATGTCTGAGTATATGCAGGGCGGCGCCCTTGCCAACGACGACCTCGATTTCTCGGCGCCCCGCGGGCGGGATCGCGCCGGCGAGCGCTCGTCGGCCGCGGTGAAGAGCCCGGCGCTGAACGTGGCCATCGGCGTGAGCGCCGTGGCGGTGCTGGCTGGTCTGGCGCTGTGGTTCATGCAGCTGTCGGGCGGCATGGTGCAGACCGCCATGCGCAACCTCGACAGCTGGGGCCTCTACATCACGGGCTTCATGTTCTTCGTGGGCCTGTCGGCCGGCGGCCTCATCATCTCGTCGGTGCCCAAGGCCCTCGGCATCCGCGGCTTCGGCGGCATCTCGAAGGTCGCCGTGTTCTCCTCCATCGCCTGCACGGTGGTCGCCATCGGCCTTGTGGTGGTGGATATGGGCCAGCCCTTCCGCGTGTGGGAGCTGTTCGTGTACTCCAACCTGGGCAGCCCCCTTATGTGGGACATCATCGTCTTGGCCACCTACCTCATCCTGTCGTGCGTGTACCTGTGGGCGCAGATTCAGGCCGAGCGCGGCAAGGTCAGCGCCGTGGCGCTGCGCATCGTCTCGGTGATCGCGCTCGTCACTGCCGTGCTCGTGCACTCAGTGACCGCCTGGATTTTCGGCCTGCAGCAGGGGCACGAGATGTGGCACACCGCCCTTCTGGCCCCCTGGTTCGTTTCCTCCGCCCTGGTGTGCGGCACGGCGCTCGTGATGACCATCGTCATCGGGCTGCGCCGCGCGGGCTACCTCGAGCTTGAGCAGGACAACGTGGTGCGCCTCGCCAAGCTCCTCGGCGCCTTCGTGCTGGTGGATCTGTACTTCTTCGGCTGCGACCTGCTCACCGAGGGCTTCCCGGGCGGGGCCGGAGCGGAAGTGGTGGCCCTGCTGACCCAAGGTCCCCTGGCGCCCTACTTCTGGTTCGAGATCATCGGCTGCGCCGTGTGCGCCGTCATCTGCCTGACCCCGGCCCTGCGTCGCAACGGCCTTCTGGTGGCGGCATCGCTGCTGGCCATCGCGGGCATCTTCTGCAAGCGCGTGCAGCTGCTGGTGGGCGGCTTCCAGATCACCAACCTCGATCTGCCCTTCGCGATGAACTCCATGAGCATCACCCACGCCGACAGCACGCTTGCCGACGCCTACGCGAACCTCGTCTACTGGCCCACGCCGCTGGAGTTCGGAGTGACGCTGGGTGTGGTGGCCCTCGGGTTCCTCATCTTCTTCCTGGGTCTGAAGCTCCTTCCCCTGCGACCCTCCGAGAAGTAGTTTTCCGCAGATGCGGGCCGAACCCTCCAATCGGTTGCGCGTCTCTCTAACATGCGGGCCGTCTGCCGTGGGGCGGGCGGCCTTTTCTTTCAAGGGAGGAAGGAGCCCTATGAGGAAGATCATTGCGACGGTGGCGGTGTTCCTGCTGGCCGGCGCGTGCGTTGTGGGCGCGGTGGCCCTCGTGCAGCCCAACGCGCTGAGCGTGCGGCCCGTCACGGCTGAGTCGCCCTGCCCGGTGGTGGGGTGCGCGTCGGGCGAGTGCCACGGCTTCGACGATGTGCCCGAGCCCGACGGCGTGCACGAGATGACCTGCCCGGAGGCCTCGTGCGCATCGGTGGAATGCCATGGCTGGGAGACGCTCTCGTCGCGCTACCACCAGGCGTCGGATGCCAGCCTAAACCTGTGGATTCTCATGCCGGTGGCCCTCGTGGTGGCGCTCGTCGGCATTATGCGGAAGGTGGGACGGTCATGAGGATGCTCGCTGTAGATGCCCTGGCACTGACCCTTTATATCGTGGTGTCGCTGCCCGTGCTGACGGGTGTCGGGCCGCACGAGTGGCTCGGGCTCGGCGTGGGGCTCGTCCTGCTCGTTCACGGCGCCCAGCACGCTGATTTCGTCGCGCGCCTTCTGTCCGGCCGCCGCTCCCTGCGGGCAGCAGGCCGCGTTCTGCTGGATGCGGCGCTCGTGATCGCGGTTGCGGTCGTGATGCTCTCGGGCCTCATGGAGTCGGGCGCCGTGCTGCTGTCATTCGGCCTGTATGCCGAGGGGTATTACTTCTGGGGGCCTTTGCACGCCGCGTCCGCCAAGGTGCTTCTCGCGCTTCTGGTGGTGCACGGCGCACTCAACATCGGCGCGCTGCGCCGCCTCATCCAGCGCTCCCGCGCCGGCGAGGCCGAGTAGGGAGGCGCCCTTTTCAGACAACTATGCGCACAAGGAAACGGCCCGGGCGGCTCGCGATGAGCTGCCGGGGCCGCCTCAGCGTTTTCGGTGGTGCGGTGCGCTAGTCCACGGCGATGACGTCGTCGGTGGTCATGGCGTCGGCCATGAGGCCCTCGTAGTCCTGCGGGCTCATGGCGTTGGTGGCCGCGCCCAGCTCGGTGTCGCTCGCCTGGGGCTCGGGGATCTCCGTCTCGGTGTCGTTGGGATCGAGTCCCGCGTCCACGCGGCGCATCATGTCCTGCCACTCCTTGTACTGGGTGCCCACGTAGCTGACGCCGTCCTGGTTGAGCGTGTAGCTGGGGCAGGCCGCCGAGTACATGGTAAGGCCGTTGTCCTTGAAGGTGAGCGCCAGCGACACCAAATCGCTCACCGAGTAGTCGGTGGTCACGCAGCGCGCGAGCGACTCCACGATGCCAGGGATCTCGGTGGGGGAGGCGTCCAGCACCTTCTCCACGATGGCCTCGATGATCATGCGCTGGGCCTGGGCGCGCGAGAAGTCGCCGGCGCGGGTGGCGTGGCGCTCGCGGGCGAAGGCCAGGGCCTGGGCGCCGTCGAGCGTCTGCTCGCCGGCCTCGATGGTCAGGCCGCTCGTGTCGGAGTAGAAGCCCTCGGGCACGTTCACCTGGATGCCGCCCAGCTCGTTCACCACGTCCTGCAGCTCCTCGAAGTGCACCTCCACGTAGTGGGTGATGGGCACGCCGGCGAAGGTGGACAGCGTTTTCACGGCCTCCGAGGGGCCGCCGAAGGCGTAGGCGGCGTTGATCTTCTGGGTGCCGTGGCCCTCGATGTCGATCATGGTGTCGCGGGGCACCGAGACGAGGTCGACCACGCCCTTGTCGGGGTCGATGCGGGCGAGCATGGTCACATCCGAGCGGCTGGCCGTCTCGCCCTTGCGGGCATCGCTGCCGAAGATGCCCACGTAGTAGGAGCCGTCGGTAGCCTTCGGGGGCGCCAGCTGCTCGGTGAGCTCCATCTTCTCGGTCTCGTCCATGGACTGGATAGTGCTGTTGATGTTGTTGAGGTAGAGCGCCGCCGCCGTGCCGGCGCCGATGACCACCACGGCGAGCGCCGCCGCGATGCCGAGAGCGATCTTCTTGCCGCGGCTCTTCTTGCGGGCCGCCTTGGCCCGCGCCAGGCTATCGGTGGCCGCGAAGCTGCGCGAGGCAGCCGCGCCCGGCGATACCGGGCTCTGGCTGGGGGAGAAGCCCGTGCCATCGAAGGATGAGTGCGCGTGCCCGCGGCCGGTCCCCGCGGCGTTGTAGCCGCCCGGCTGGCCGGAAGAGGAGAAGTCGGCGGAGTGGGCTCCGCGGCGGCCGCCGCGGGAGGGCAGCGGTGCGGAGTGCTTTCCAGGTCTGTTTGCCATAAGGTTTCGGCGCCGGGGCGCCCGCCTCCTTACTGTGTGCGTTTCTCGGGGTGTTTCCTCAATATAAGGTTAAAAGATACCAGGAAAAGGGCCGCGGAAGTTCTTTTTTACGGAATCCCTACGTTGCTGAACGAAACGACAGGGCGACTGGATCCGGCCGGGGGCGGGGCGCATGCCGTCTCCTTCCCGTCGTCCTCGTGGAAATATCTCGCAGGAGCGTTGCGCTTGCCCGCTTCACTCGTTAAAATGCACGTTATTGAACAGAGTGTCCATTTTTGGCCGTTCTGTTGAAAACGAGCGAAAGGACGAGACCATCGCCACTGCAACCTGCGCGCCGTCCGTTGCAGCCCCCTGCGAGGACCGGCGCATCTCGAAATCGAAGCGGGCTCTGCGCGGGGCGCTCATCGCGCTTTTGGAGGAGCGCGGCTTCGATGCCGTCACGGTGAACGACCTGTGCGAGCGGGCCGATCTGAACCGCGGCACCTTCTACAACCACTTCCGCGACAAGGAGCATCTGCTGGCCGATCTGGAAGACGAGGTCATGGCCGACGTCGATGCTCTCCAGGGACGCATGCACGATGTCAGCTTGGCCGACATGCTGGCCTACCGTGTGGCCGGACGGCCCCTGCCGCTTCTGGTGGAGCTGTTCGACTACCTGCGGGCCCAGAGCGATTTCCTGCACGCGGTGCTGGGGCCCGGGGGCGACGCGAGCTTCGGGCCGCGCCTGCGCGAGGCGGTGTGCGAGAACTTGGTGCAGAACATCCTCCACGAGAAGTACCGCCAAAACCCCACGCCCTTTGTGGAGTACTACGTGGCCTTCTACGCCGCCGCCTACCTGGGCATTATCGCCCGGTGGATCGAGCGCGGATGCCCTGAGACCTCCGAGGACATGGCCCGCATCGCCATGCGCCTCTTCTTCATCAAACCCGGCGAATCTATCGAGCTGTAACGGGGAAGCGAGATAACCTATGAAAAAGAAGAACAGCAAGTACACCGAGATCATCACCGAGGCCTCCACCTCTGCGGCCGAGGCCGCTCCGGCTGCCTGCGCCTCCTGCGCGCCGCGCATCACCCAGGTGGACCAGGCCCGCGCCGGCGCTGCCGAGGATGCCGCCGCCGCTCGCGCGGCCGCCGAGGCGTGTCCCTTCCATATCGGCATCGACGTGGGTTCCACCACGGTGAAGCTCGCGGTGCTGAACAACGACGACGAAATCCTGTGGGCGGTGTACCGCCGCCACCATGCTGACGTGCGCGCCACCATCGTGGAGGTGCTGCGCGAGGCCGCCGAGGTGTACCCGACCGAGGAAATGACCATCGCCATCACCGGTTCGGGCGGCCTGCTTCTGTCCCAGTGGCTGTCCGTGGCCTTCGTGCAGGAGGTCATCGCGAGCAAGACCGCCGTTGAGACCTTCATCCCCAAAACCGACGTGGCCATCGAGCTGGGCGGCGAGGACGCGAAGATCATCTACTTCGACAACGGCATCGAGCAGCGCATGAACGGCACCTGCGCCGGCGGCACGGGCGCCTTCATCGACCAGATGGCCGCGCTTCTGAACACCGATGCGGGCGGCCTGAACGAGCTGGCGGCCGATCACACGACCATCTATCCCATAGCGAGCCGCTGCGGCGTGTTCGCGAAAACCGACGTGCAGCCGCTGCTGAACGAGGGGGCCCGGCGCGAGGACATCGCCGCCTCCATCTTCCAGTCGGTGGTCACCCAGACCATTTCCGGCCTCGCCTGCGGGCGTCCCATCCGCGGGCATGTGGCCTTCCTCGGCGGCCCCCTGCAGTACCTGCCCGAGCTGAGGAAGCGCTTCTACGAGACGCTGGAGCTGACCGACGAGGCCATCATCGTGCCCGAGAACGCCCACCTGTTCGTAGCCGCCGGCTGCGCCATCGCCGGCGTGGCCGAGGGGGCCGCGCCCGAGAAGCTTTCCGACGTGCTCGCGCGCCTGGAGAACTTGGGCGATATGCAGGGCTCGGAGGTGGTGCGCCTGGCCCCGCTGTTCGCCAACGAAGCCGAGCTTGCCGAGTTCCGCGCACGCCACGACGCCGAGCGCGTGCGCCGCGCCTCGCTTGCGGACTACCGCGGCGTGGCCTTCCTCGGCATCGACGCCGGCTCCACTACTTTCAAGGCGGCGCTCATCGGCGAGGACGGCGCGCTTCTGTGGTCAACCTACGCCTCCAACAAGGGCGACGTGCTGGGCTGCGCCAAGGCGGCCGTGGCCGAGCTCTACCGCGCGCTGCCCCGCGACCCCAAGACCGGTGAGCCGCTCGTGACCATCGGGCACGCCACGGTGACCGGCTACGGCGAGGGCCTGCTGCTTGAGGCTTTGCGGGTGGATTCCGGCGAGATCGAGACCGTGGCGCACTTGCGCGGCGCCCAGGAGATGCTGCCCGGCGTGGAGTTCATCTTGGACATCGGCGGCCAGGACATGAAGTGCCTGCGCGTGAAGGACGGCGTCATCGACCACATCATGCTGAACGAGGCCTGCTCGTCGGGCTGCGGCAGTTTCATCGAGTCCTTCGCGAGCGGCCTGAACTTGGACGTGGCCGAGTTCGCGAGCACCGCCATCTCCGCCGAGAACCCGGTGGATCTGGGCAGCCGCTGCACCGTGTTCATGAACTCGCGCGTGAAGCAGGCCCAGAAGGAGGGCGCCACCGTGGGCGACATCGCCGCGGGCCTGGCCATCTCCGTCATCAAGAACGCGCTGTTCAAGGTCATCAAGATCCGCGACCCGCATGATGTGGGCACCCAGGTCATCGTCCAGGGAGGCACCTTCTTGAACGACGCGGTGCTGCGCGCCTTCGAGCAGCTGTCCGAGGTGAACGCCGTGCGTCCGGACATCGCCGGCAATATGGGCGCCTTCGGTGCCGCATTGCTGGCCCGCGACCGTTACGAGGATGCGTGTCGCCGCTGCGAGAGCGAGGCGCTCTCGCCGGACGTGGGGCCGAAGGTGCCCTCAAGCGGGCTTCTGTCGCTTGAGGCCATCGAGGCGCTCGCTCCCAGCCACCGCACCGTGCGCTGCAAGGGCTGCTCGAACGCCTGCCTGCTCACGGTGAACGACTTTGGCGTGGATGCGGCCACGGGCAAGCACCGCCGCTTCATCACCGGCAACCGCTGCGAGAAGGGCGAGAGCCTGGGCACCGGCACCGAGAAGTCGGCCGTGCCGAACCTGTTCGAGTACAAGGCCGAGCGCACCTTCGGCTACGAGCCCTTGGACCCCGAGGACGCCCCGCGCGGCACCGTGGGCATCCCGCGCGCGCTGAACATGTACGAGAACTACCCGTTCTGGTTCACCTTCTTCACGAAGCTGGGCTACCGGGTCATCCTGAGCGATCCCTCCACGAAGAAGACCTACGAGGCGGGCATCGAGAGTATGCCGTCGGAGAGCGTGTGCTACCCGGCGAAGCTGTCCCACGGCCACATCATGAACCTTCTGGCCAAGCACCCCGACTTCATCTGGATGCCCTGCTCCAAGTGGGAGCGCCAGGAAGACGAGACCGCCGGCAACCACTTCAACTGCCCCATCGTGGCCAGCTATCCCGAGGCGCTGCGCCTGAACATCGACGAGCTGCGCGAGAGCGACGTGGCCTTCGTGAGCCCCTGGGTGCCCTACCACGACAAGGAGAAGCTGGCCGAGCGCCTGTTCGTGGAGCTGACCGAGAACTTCGCGGCCGAGGCGAACGGGAAGGGCGCGCCCTTCACCCGCGCTGAGATCGACACGGCGGTGGAGGCCGGCTGGGCCGAGGACGAGGCCTTCAAGCGCGATATCCGCACCAAGGGCGTGGAAACCCTCGCCTGGATGGAGGAGACCGGCACCCGGGGCATCGTGCTGGCGGGCCGCCCCTACCACCAGGACCCCGAGATCAACCACGCCATCCCCGAGCTGCTCACGAGCTTCGGGCTGGCGGTGCTCACCGAGGACTCGGTGGCGCACCTGGGCCAGCTGGAGCGCCCCATCCGCGTGGTGGACCAATGGATGTACCACACCCGCCTGTACGCGGCGGCCAAGGTGGTCACCCAGCGCCGCGACCTCGACCTTATCCAGCTGAACTCCTTCGGCTGCGGCCTGGACGCGCTCACCACCGACCAGGTGCAGGAGGTGCTGGAGGCGGCCGGCAAGGTGTACACCGTGCTGAAGATCGACGAGGTGTCGAACCTGGGCGCCGCCCGCATCCGCGTGCGCAGCCTGCTGGCGGCCCTGAAGGACCAGGCCGACCGCGAGGCCGAGGCCGTTTCCGATGCCGCCGCCGAGAAGCGCGGCTGCCCCGCGGCCTGCATCGATTTGGGCAACCTGGATGCGCTCGTGCCCGCCAGCTTCACCGAGAAGGCCGACGGCGTGGTGGCCGCCGCCGAGGTGGAGCAGCGCGAGGGCGCCTCCACCGAGTTTGAGCGCGTGCAGTTCACCGAGCAGATGCGCGACGAGGGCTGGACCATCCTCGCGCCCCAGATGGCGCCCTACCACTTCGAGCTTCTGGTGCCCATCTTCCATCGGGCCGGCTACAACGCGGTGCTGTTGCCCTCCGTGGACCACGGCGCGGTGGACGCGGGCCTCAAATACGTGAACAACGACATCTGCTACCCGTCCATCCTGGTCACGGGCCAGATCATGGAGGCGGTGCTGTCGGGCAAGTACGACACCGACAAGCTGGCCGTGCTCATCACCCAGACCGGCGGCGGCTGCCGCGCCACCAACTACATCTCGCTCATCCGCAAGGCGCTCAAATCGGTGGGGCTCGGGCACATTCCGGTCATCGCCATCTCGTTCAAGGACCTGGGCGAGGAGAATCCCGGCTTCAAGATCACGCCGAAGATGCTCTACCAGGCCATCTACGCGCTGCAGTACGGTGACCTGCTCATGATGTGCCTGTACCGCACGCGCCCCTACGAGGTGGAGCCGGGCAGCGCGAATCGCCTGTTCGACTACTGGATGGACGCCTGCAAGCACCAGCTTCAGCGTGGCGTGCGCCAATCGGAGTTCCGCCGCACGGTGCGCCGTATCGTGGAGGACTTCGACACGCTGCCGCTTACCGGCGAGGGCACCAAGCCGCGCGTGGGCGTGGTGGGCGAGATCCTCGTGAAGTTCCACCCCACGGCCAACAACCAGATCGTCGATGTCATCGAGCGCGAGGGCTGCGAGGCCGTGGTGCCCGGGCTCATCGAGTTCTTCCTGTTCGGCATCGCCGGCGGCATCTTCCAGCAGCCCATCGGCAAGTCGAAGAAGAGCGCGCTTGGTAGCCGCATCGGCCTGGCCGCGGTGAAGAAGCTGCGCAAGCCGGTGACCGACGCCCTGGAGAAGTCGGCGCGCTTCCACCCGCCGGCGGACATCTACGAGCTGGCCGACTACGCGAGTGAGATTCTGTCGCTGTGCAACTCCATGGGCGAGGGGTGGCTGCTCACCGCCGAGATGGTGGAGCTCATCCGAAGCGGCTGCCCGAACGTGGTGTGCACCCAGCCCTTCGCCTGCCTGCCGAACCACGTGGTGGGCAAGGCCACCATCAAGGAGCTGCGCCGCCGCTACCCCGAGAGCAACATCGTGGCTGTGGACTACGATCCCGGCGCCTCTGAGGTGAACCAGCTCAACCGCATCAAGCTCATGATCGCGGTGGCCAAGGCGAATTTGGCCGAGAAGGAGGCCGAGGCCCGCGCCGTGCGCGACGCCGCCCGCGACGGGGCCCCGGAAGAGCCCGAGGCCGTGGCTGAGTCTGTGGAAGTGGAAACCACCGAGGTCGCGGAGTAATGGGCGGAAAACTCGTCATTGTGCCGACCCCTATTGGGAACTTGGGGGATATGACGCTGCGCTCGCTCGAGGCGCTGCGCGGGGCCGATGTGGTGTGCGCGGAGGACACGCGGGTGACGGGCAAGCTGCTCGCGCATTTCGGCATCGAAAAGCGACTGGAGCGGCTGGATGAGGCGATGATCGGGGCGAAGGCAGCGTCCGTGGTAGAGCGGGCCGCCACCGGCGAGGTGGTGGCCTACTGCTCGGATGCCGGCATGCCCGGCGTGTCCGACCCGGGGCTGCGGCTGGTGGCTGCAGCGCGGGAGGCTGGCGTGACCGTGGAGGTGCTGCCCGGGGCCTCGGCCGCCGCGTGCGCCTACGTGGCATCCGGCACGGTGTGCCCGCGTTTCTATTTCGGCGGTTTCTTCCCGCGCAAAGCGGGGGAGCAGCGTTCGGTTTTGGAAGAGCTGCGCAGCTTGGATGCGGCGCTGGTGTTCTACGAGAGCCCCAATCGCTTGGTAGCGGCCTTGGCTGCCATCGTCGAAGTGCTGCCCTTGCGAAGCGTGGCTGTGTGTCGCGAGTTGACGAAGCTCCACGAGGAGGTGGCGCGCGGAACGGCCGCCGAGCTGGTCGAGCGCTTCAGTGCGCGAGCCGGCGAGCCTGGTGGGATTCGCGGCGAGATTGCCCTGGTAATTGATGCGCCGAACGAGGCCGAGGCGGCTGCCGGCGCCGATGCGGCTGTCGCCTCGGCCGAGGTGCGCACTGCCGAGCTGGTTGCGGAGGGCCTGCGCACCAAGGAGGTCGCCAAACAGATTGCCGCCGAGTTCGGCATTCCCCGCAACGACGCCTACGAGCTTGCTATGCGAGCCGCTCGATGAGCCCCGTGTCGTTCTGAGCGAGCGAAGCGAGTCGATAAATCCCATGGCAGCAACGAGAAAGCACAAGAACCAGCCTCCTGAGCTCGTCTTCATCGATGGGCTGGAAGTCTGGCTCACGCGCAAGGCTATCAAGAACATGCACCTGCGTGTGAAGCCTCCCGATGGCCGTATCGAGGTGTCGGCACCGTTGCGCTTGCCGCTCGCCACCGTCAGGAAATTCGTGGGGGAAAAGCGTGATTGGATCGAGCGCCAGCAGCAGGCTATCGCCGCCTCGCCCCGTGGGGAGGCGGCCGCCGCAACGCCCGAAGAGGTGGCCCAGTGGCGCGCCGTGGTGCAGGCCTGCGTGCCGCCGCTCATCGCCGCGTGGGAGCCCATTATGGGCGTGAAGGCCGGCAAGATCGCCTATCGCAACATGACGAGCCGCTGGGGCAGCTGCCAGCCGGCCACGGGCCGCATTTGCATCAACGTGCGCCTGGCGCTCTATCCGCCGGAGTGCCTGGAATACGTGGTCGTCCACGAACTGTGCCACCTGCTGGAACGCGGCCACGGCCCACGCTTTCACGCCCTCATGGACGCCTTCATGCCCGATTGGAAAGCCCGCCGCGCCAAGCTTCGGTAAACGAGCGAAGCCAGATGGGCAAAAGGCGCGACAAGCGCCAGGGTCGATGGCGAACGGAATGCCTCTGCAATTAATCGAACTATTGTGCTAAAAATGCTTTTCATTGGGGCTGTATTACACTACAATGCGAACAAATATTCGATAGTGCGAGCGAAAGGCCTGGTGAGAGCATGGGAGAGAAAAGTCGGTTCGGAAAGCGCGAGGCAGTTGCGGCGGGAGTGCTGGCTTTCGCGCTGAGTGCGAGCGTAGGGGCCGGTGCGATAGCTTGGGGAAACGAGGACGAAGCTTCGCAAGAAAAGGTCGGTCTGCGTCGCGGTGCTATGGCGTCATGGGTCGGGACTGCTGCGGGCGATGTTGCTGAGCAAGGAGCACGCTCTCGCAGTGCTGAAGTCTGGCGAGTGATGCAGGAGTATCTTCAGGCGAGGGAAAAAGCGACTAAGTCAAGTGATGCCCGCCAAAGTGGAGCAGGGGAGGGCATGGAAAAAGCGCCTCCTGCACGAGAGGGCGAAAACGAGCGACTTGAGGGCTCGATGGATGAAGGGACGTCCCCCGCGTCATCAGACGAGCGCGATGAGTCTTCGGCTGCAAGAGCGAGCGGCTCCGACGGCGAGAAGGAAGAATCTGCGCTGTCGGAAACGAAGGGCGGCGAAGGCGGGCAGGCCGGAGCCAAGCCGTCAGAGCCTTCCTCGAACGCTCCGCGAGGGCCCGAGAGTCATGAGGAAGCGACGGGGAGCGCCAAGGACGACACCGCCGAAAACGAGCTTTCGGCGGGTACGCTTCTCATCAGGGGGGCGACGATTCCCTATGTCGATGTGCGCGGGGGCACGACGCCGAGTTCCGGTGGCGGCCTCTGGTTGGGGTCGGATGCGGTGGACGACGGCAGCTGGGGGTATTTCGTCGGGCACAATCCCGGCTCGTTTGCACCGGTGCGCTCTCTTTCTCTGGGCGATGTCGTTACCGTGTGCGATCGGCGAGGAGCGCAACGCGCGTACGCCGTGAGAGATATCTTCCAGGTGGAAGAGACCGCCACCTGGAAGACCATCGCGTCGCGCGTGACCGGTTACGGCGAGTCGGTGGTGCTGCAAACCTGTGCAGGAAACGGCAGAAACATCATCGCCGTCGCGGCCTAGAGGCGCCGAATCTGCGGTCGGTCTCGAACAGGAAAGAAAAGGCTCGGAAGCCCAAGGGCTTCCGAGCCGACTTGATAGTTTGCCGGAGCATCGAAATGCTACGCGTCGTCCTCCTCGTCGTCGATGTCGTGGCCGTGGTCGTGCTCGTGCTCGGAGATATCGCTCACCGGCTTTTCCAGACCCTCGATGACCAGGCCGTTCTTCTCGGCGTAGTCCCACAGCGCCGCATGGATAGCCTCCTCGGCCAGAAGCGAGCAGTGAACCTTCACCGGCGGCAGGCCATCCAGGGCCTCCATAACCGCCTTGTTGGTCACTTCCAGCGCCTCCTGCACGGTCTTGCCCTTGACGAGCACCGTTGCCATGGAGCTTGTGGCGATGGCGGCGCCGCAGCCGAAGGTCTTGAACTTCGCGTCCTGGATGACGTTGTTCTCGTCGATGTCGAGGTACACGCGCATGATGTCGCCGCACACCGCGTTGCCCACGGTGCCGCAGCCGCTGGCGTCTTCGATCTCGCCGACGTTGCGGGGGTTGGTGAAGTGGTCCATCACTTTCTCAGAGTAATTCATGGCCATGAGGGTGCCTCTCTTTCTAGGAGGGTGGTTGGAGGGGAGTTTCAGCGCCTTTGCCCAAGGGGTATTCGGGGCGTCTAATTCGCGTAGGGGAAGCCGTCGGCCTTGAAGCGCTCGATGACCGAATCTACCTTGCCCTGCTGGAAGTCCTCGTACAGCGGGCTCATCATGCGCAGGTTCTGCAGGGTCGTCTTCAGCGCATCTACGGCGAAGTCGACATCTTCGAGCGTCGTGTCGCGGCCGATGGTCATGCGCAGCGAGCCGTGGGCGATTTCATGGGGAAGGCCGATGGCCAAAAGCACATGGCTCGGGTCCAGCGAGCCGGAGGTGCAGGCGCTTCCCGATGAGACGCAGATGCCGTGAGCGGCCAACTGCAGCAGCACGCCCTCGCCCTCGATGAACTCGAAGGAGAAGTTCACGTTGTTGGCCAGGCGACTCTCCCAGCTGCCGTTGAGCTTGCAGGAGGGAATCTCGTCGAGGATGCGCCGGATGGCATGATCGCGCAGGGCCAGCTGGCGGTCATGTTCGGCGTTGAGCTCGGCAGCTGCCAGCTCGGCGGCTTTCGCAAAGCCGACGATGCCCGGCACGTTCTCGGTCGAGCCGCGTCGGCCGCGCTCCTGCTGGCCGCCATCGAGCAGGTTCTGCAGCTTCACGCCCTTGCGCACGTAAAGCAGGCCCACGCCTTTGGGGCCGTAAATCTTGTGAGAGGAGGCGGACAGCATATCGATGCCCAGCTCCTTCACGTCGATGGGCTCGTGGCCAAAAGCCTGCACCGCATCGGTGTGGAAGGTCACGTTTTTCTCGTGGGCCGCTGCGGCCAACGCGCGGATGGGCTCGATGGTGCCGATCTCGTTGTTGGCGAACATGATGGACGCGAGGATGGTGTCGGGGCGAATGGCGGCCTTGAGCTCATCGACGCTCACCAGGCCGTGCTCATCCACGGGCAGGTAGGTCACTTCGAAGCCCTCGCGCTCGAGCGCTTCGCAGGTGTGCAGCACCGCGTGGTGCTCGATGGCGCTCGTGATGATATGGCGGCCCTTGGCGGCGTTGGCGCGGGCGAAGCCCTTAAGGGCCCAGTTGTCGGATTCGGTGCCGCCGCTGGTGAAGAAAACCTCGCGCGGGGTGGCGCCGATGATTCCGGCCAGCGTCCCGCGCGCGGCGGCGACAGCGTCGGAGGCCTCCTGGCCCAGCGGGTAGATGGAAGAAGGGTTGCCGAAATGCTCGGTAAAGTAGGGGGTCATGACCTCTACCACGTCGGGGCGAACCGGGGTGGTAGACGCATGGTCGAGATAGATGTGCTTCATAAGGGGGGCCTGCTTCCTCGTTGCTTGAAACTAGTCGTTCGGTGGTGCCTTCGAAATAGATGCGCTGCGGTTCCACCTAAGTCTAGCAATTTACTAGAGTTTAATATAGGGTGCTTGCAAAAATTGTCAAGAACCTTATAAGATTGTCGTAACATTTCGCGCTCTCTCCCCAGAAAGGCGAGCTTCAGTGAAGATTTCGACAAAGACCCGTTACGGCCTGCGCTTCATGATTGACCTAGCCCAGCATCAGGGGGAGGGGCGCGTGACCCTTAAGGACATCGCCGAGCGCCAGGGCATCTCCAAGAAATACCTCGAGCAGGTGGTGGCGCCCCTGACCGACGCCGGACTGCTCACTGTGACCCGCGGAAACCAGGGCGGCTACCGTCTCTCCCGCGATGCCGAGGCCATCTCCCTGGCCGATATCGTGGCGGCTTCCGAAGACGGGCTCGCCTTGCTCGACTGCATGTCCGGCCTCGCTTCCTGCGAGCGGGCCGAGGGCTGTGCCAGTCGCCGCGTCTGGGGCGGCCTGCAGGACGCCATGCGAGGCTATCTTGAGGGGCAGACGCTGGCCTCTATCGCCTTCGCTTCCAAGTTGTAATCTTTGCCCGGGGCCCTTTGACCTATCATGAACAGTTACCGGTGCTTGTAGGAGAGAGGGCAGAGCGTGGGAGACGAGGGAAGGAAGTATTGGCTGTCGGTGGCGGCCTTTGCCCTTGTGTTCGTGACGGTCGTCGTCACGTTGTCCGTCTTCATGCAGCAGACGAGCAACCGCATCGTCGCCCAGGCCAACCAGTACGTCTCCGATGCAACGGCCCAAACGTCCGTGCTCGTGTCCGCCTTTATGGAAAACACCCAGAAGGATATCGAGGCCATCGCCTCGCTCGCCTCGGAATCCGAGGATGTGACCGATATCGTCACAAGCGAGACGTGGCTGCGCAGTGTGGAGGAGGTGTCGCCCTTCGACACCATCGACTTCGTCGACGCCGAGGGCGTTCAGCACTCGGTGGAGCACGACTCGGTGAATGTGGCGGACCGTCCGTACTTCAAGCGGGCCATGGCCGGGCAATCGGGCGTCGAGGCTGTGTTCAATACGCGCGTCACCCACGAGAATCTCGTGTACTTCTTTGCCCCCGTGCGCGATGGCGCCAATGGGCCTGTCGTGGGGCTTCTTCTGGCTCACTACAGCGAGAATCGCCTGGCCGAGCTTCTGACGAACAGCTTCTTCGGCTACGAGTCCCAGGTCATGCTCTGCCTGCCTACGGGGGATGTGGTGGCCTCAACCGATGCGGCCTGGGTGGGGCGCAACCTTCTGGAAGAGGCAGCCGTCGATTCCTCCGATTCCTCCGGCGCTCGCAGGCTGGAACGCGCTTTCGTCCATCACGAGGGCATCACGTTCACCTATCAGACCGATCAAGGCCCCGGTTCGGCCTGTCTGCGGGAAGTGTCCGGGCTCGGCTGGATGGTGCTCGAGACCTTCCCGGCTGCCGCCACCGAGCAGATGATCAGCGAGGCCAACGAGGGCGGCTGGAACACCCTGTTCATCATCGTCGTGGTGTTCATTCTCGTTATCGCCGGCATCATCGCCTACAACAATCGGCGCCATCGCTCGCTTACCCGGTCGATGCGCGACCGCGAGGACGTGCAGCGCGGTGTGGCCAAGCTCACCGAGCGGCTCGTGCTCATCGATCTGGATGAAGAGCGCTACCTGCTCATGAGCGCGCCGGCGCCCGGCGATGGCCCCGACGACGCTTCGGGCACCTACAGCCAGTTCGTCGAGCGTCTGCAGCGCAGGGTGCTCGGCGACGAGGCCAAAGAGGAGGTGGCGAAGCTCTTCGACAAGCATCGCATCATCGAGCTTCTGCCTCCCGGCACCGATAACGTTCGCTTCGAGTATCAAATGAATCGCGTGGGAGTTCCCACCTGGGAAGACATCAACTTCATCTGCGTGCAGCGCGACACGGCGGGGCATCCGGTGCGCCTCGTGTACACCACGCAGGACGTGAGCGTGCTCAAGCAGCGCGAGAAGCTGCTGCAAAACGCCATGGAGGATTCCTACCGGGCGGCCGTGGCGGCCAATCATGCCAAGAGCGATTTCCTCTCGCGCATGTCCCATGACATTCGCACGCCCATGAACGCCATCATCGGCATGACCGAGCTGGCGCGCATGAGCGAGGGGAGCTGGGATAAGGTGGATGCCTGCCTGGCGAAGATCACGCTGTCGAGCAACCATTTGCTTGCTCTCATCAACGAGGTGCTCGATTTGTCCATGATTGAGAACGGCCGGCTGGAGCTGACCGTGGGCGAGGTGGATCTGCGGGCCCAGGCCCTTGAGATGGAGACCATCTTCTCCCAGCGCTGCGAAGAGCGCGATATCCACTTCGTCGTCGATGCCGACCAGCTCGCCCATCCGTTGGTGGAGGGCGACGAGCTGCGGCTGCAGCAGGTGTTTATGAACATGCTCGGCAATGCGGTGAAGTTCACGCCCGCCGGCGGCACGGTGTCCCTGCGCATCCTAGAGCACCCGTCCCGGGTCGAAGGGGCAAGCGACTACGAGTTCGTGTTCTCCGACACCGGCTGCGGCATGGCCCCGGAGTTCATCGAGCACGTTTTCGAGCCCTTCGCCCGCGAGCACGATTCGCGCACCGAGCCGGTGGAGGGCACGGGCCTCGGGCTTTCCATTGCCCTGTCGGTGGTCTCGCTCATGGGCGGCACCATCGATGTGGAAAGCGAGCCGGGCAAGGGCACCACCTTCACGGTGCGCGTGAGCCTGCGCCACGCCCAGGCCGGGAGGGCCGGCGAGACGCCCGCCTCCGACGGCGGCCGAGCGCCCGCTTCCGCCTCCGCGGTGCCCGACCTTGCCGGCGCATCCGTGCTGCTCGTGGAGGACAACGAGCTGAACAGCGAGATTGCCGTGGCGCTTTTGGAGTCTCTCGGCGCCTCGGCGGCGACGGCGGCCAACGGCCAGGAGGCCCTCGAGGCGCTTGAGGCCAGCGAGCCGGGGCGCTTCGATGTGGTGCTCATGGATATCCAGATGCCCGTTATGAACGGTCTTGAGGCCACCCGCCGCATCCGCCAAAGCGAGCGCGAGGATTTGCGGACGCTGCCGGTGGTGGTGCTCTCGGCCAACGCCTTTACCGAAGACGTTCAGGAATCGAAGCGCGCCGGCGCCGACGACCATCTTTCCAAGCCCATCAGCGTGAGGGATTTGGCCGCCACTCTGGGCGGAATCCTCGGGCGCGGACGAGGGCCCGAGTGTTAAGATAGCCTGCACGTAACAGCGAAGGGGAGCGGCGGCGTCATTGGTCGCATCGCGCCCGGAAAAGGAGCCATGCAGGCATGTCCAAGGGAACTTTCAGCGTCACTACGCCCATCTACTATATCAACGCCGCGCCGCATCTCGGCACCGCCTACACCACGGTGGCCGCCGACACTATCTGCCGCTACCAGCGCATGAACGGCTACGACGTGGCCTTCGTGACCGGCACCGACGAGCACGGCCAGAAGATCGCCGAAACGGCCGAGAAGAACGGCATGACCCCGCAGCAGTGGTGCGATTCTCTGGCTCCGGCCTTCAAGGAGGCCTGGGAGCTGCTCGATATCAACTACACCGACTTCGTGCGCACCACCGAGGAGCGCCAGACCCGCACGGTACAGGATTTCTGGTGTGGCCTCTACGATGCCGGCTGGCTGTACAAGGGCGCCTACGAGGGCTGGTACTGCGTGCACGAGGAAACCTACTACGCCGAGAGCGACCTGGAGAAAAACGACGAGGGAGAGTTCGTCTGCCCCGACTGCAAGCGCCCGGTGCGCCGCGCCGCCGGCGAGGAGAACTGGTTCTTCAAGCTCTCCGAGTTCCAAGACCGTCTGCTCGAGTTCTACGAGGCCCATCCCGACTTCATCCGCCCGGAAAGCCGCAAGAACGAGATCGTCTCCTTCGTGAAGGGCGGCCTGCAGGATCTGTCCATCTCCCGCTCGTCGTTCGACTGGGGCATTCCGCTGCCCTTCGACGAGGGGCATGTCTGCTACGTGTGGGCCGATGCGCTTTTGGCCTACTTCACCGGCATGGGCTACGACCAGACCGAGCGCGGCGACGAGTTCGAGCGCCGCTGGCCCATCCAGTACCACTTCGTGGGCAAGGACATCACGCGCTTCCACTGCGTCATCTGGCCGGCCATGCTCATGGCCGCCGGCATGCCCGTGGCCCACACCGTCTTCGGCCACGGCTTTCTACTCACCAAGGGCGAGAAGATGTCGAAGTCGAAGGGCAACGGACTTATGCCCGCCGATCTGGTGAAGGTGTTCGGCGTGGATGCCTACCGCTACTACTTCATGAGCGACGTGCAGTTCGGCCACGACGGCTCCATCTCCATGGAGCGCATGGTGCAGGTGTACAACGCCGATTTGGCCAATACCTGGGGCAACCTCGTCTCCCGCGTGACGAACATGACCACGAAGTACTTCGAGGGCCGCGTGCCCGAGGCATCGGCCGGCGCCGAGAGCAATCCTTTGCGCGAGATCGCCGACGCGCTGTACGCGGAATACGATGCCTGCATGGCCGAGGTGGACTTCACCGGTGCCGCGGCGGCCGTGCAGAAGCTCGCGGGCCGCGTGAACCTGTACGTGGAGGAGAGCGCGCCGTGGGCCTTGGCGAAAGACCCGGAGAAAGCCGACGAGCTGGCCGCGGTCATCTACAACTGCTTGGAGGCCATCCGCATCATCGCCCTGTACATGGCGCCGTTCATGCCCAACACCTCGGCGGACGTGTTCGGCCGCTTGGGCCTGGGCGACATCGCCGAGGTCACCGATATCGAAGCTGCCACAGCCTGGGGCCAGCTGCCCGCCGGCAACCCCATCGAAATCGGCGATCCCCTGTTCCCGCGTCTCGACGTCGACAACCTCCCCGAACTGTAATGGTTGCAGAAGACCCGCTGTTCTACGACGCGCTGTTCCGGCAGAAACGCAAGGGGGGCAAGTGGCGCGTTGTGCCCGCGCCGGTGCTCCCGGGTCCGGTGGCCGACACCCATGCTCATCTGCAGATGCTGCAGGACCCGGCGCTGGAGCTGGCCCGGGCCGGTGCTCACGGCGTCAGCTTCGTGGAGACCATCGTGGATCCGGCCGACGACGGTTTCACCACCTTCGAGGCGCTTCCCGGCTGGCTCATGGAAGCGGCGCGCGTTCTCAAGGTTATGGAAGACGAGGACGACGGCGAGGCCGGCGTCGTGGCCCATCCCGCTGTGCCTGCGGTGCGCATCGCCGCCGGCGTGCACCCGCACAATGCCAAGGATTGGACGCCGGCGCTCGCGGCCGACCTGCGCGAGCACCTGCGCGACCGCCGTGTGAGCGCGGTGGGGGAGATCGGGCTCGACTACCACTACGACCTCTCGCCCCGCGACGTGCAAAAAGACGTCTTCCGCGCCCAAGTTCGCCTGGCCAAGGAAGCGGGGCTGCCCGTCGCCCTGCATATGCGCGAGGCCCACGACGACGGGTTTGCCATCCTCTCGGAAGAGGGCTTTCCTGCGGCGGGCACGCTCTTGCACTGCTTCAACCTGGACGCGGCAGAACTTGCGCGCTGGGTGGAGGCGGGCTGCTACATTGCCTTTGGCGGGCCGGTCACGTTCAAGCGCGCCGACGAGGTGCGTGAGGCTGCGGCGCTCGTCCCAGCAGATCGCCTGCTCACCGAGACAGATTCGCCCTACATGACCCCCGAGCCTCTGCGCGGCACCGATTGCGGCCCGGCCCACACCATTTATACCGCCGAGAAGCTCTGCGAGGTCCGCGGTGCGCAGACGCCCGAGGCCCGCGCCGAGCTGCTCGCTCAGCTTTACGAGAACGCCCGGCGTCTGCTGAACTGCCCGGCTACTCCGTGGCAGAATGAGAGGGCGTAGATTACTTTCCGCCCGCGAAGAGGGCGGCGCTTGTTCCATCTGCAGCTCTTGAATCCCGAATGGGAAGATTCCGAGAGAAATCGAAGAATCTTCCCATTCGGTACTATAATGCCCATCATCGCTAAAATAGTACGAAATGGGAAGAATATGTATTCGGATGCGCAGATGACGTTCGGCCAAGGCAAGCCCCGCAATCCGCGGGGAAAGATTCGCGATGCCGAGGATTTGGGCCAGACTATTCGCAAACGCCGCAAAAAGCTCGGCCTTACGCAGGCGCAGCTTGCCGATGCTTGCCGATGCTCCCCGCGGTTCATCGGCGAGCTTGAGCGTGGGGTCGCAGGAGGCAACATCAAGCAAGTGCTCTATGTTTGCCAGTCCATCGGCCTCGATCTGTATGCAAAGGGGAGGGGGGAGGAGTGAGGCTGGAGGTTTATCGCGACTTTCACGGGTCATGGGAGCTGGTGGGAGCGTTCGCTCCAGCGAGAGACGAGGTGTGTTTCTTCTACGATGTGGGCTATGTGCAGCGAGGAGAAGAGCGAGGCGAATGGGGCGTCTCCGAGAGCCTGCCCCTTGATTTCGGGCCCTACGAGCCTCGGGAGTACGCCCCCTTCTTTCATGGTCTGTTGCCCGAAGGTACCGTGCTCGCCAACTTGGCCGAGCGCTACCAGGTGCCGCGCAACGACTTCCTTGCGTTCTTCGAGAAACTGGGATGCGAAAGCATCGGCGCGCTCACTTTTGTGGCAGAGGGGGCGAAGCTGGCCGACTTCAAACCATCCTACGCTCTCTTGGAATCCTCGACGATCGACCGGATGCGCGAGGATGCCGAGCGGGCAGTGACGGAGATGACCGACGAGCTGAGGCTTTCGCTCTCCGGAGCGCAATCGAAGGTGGCATGGTACTTGCCCGCGGAAATCGATGCACGGGATGCCGCCTTGTGCGATTGGCGGCTGCCGCTTGGGACTGCGCCGTCCTCGCATATCGTGAAGATTGCCCGAAAGGGCAGAGAGGAACTTGCCTATAACGAGTTTGCGTGTATGGAAATCGCTCGCCAGTGCGGCTTCGTCACGCCTGATGTTGCTCTCGTTCCCGAGATCCCCGGCGCCATTGCCGTCAAACGCTACGATCGTGTTTCGATTGGCGAGGGCGGTCTTGTGCGTTTGCATCAAGAGGATTTCTGCCAAGCGCGCGGGCTTCCCCTGTACTTGAAATATGCCGATGCTCACCCAGAGGTCAGTTACGTGAGGGTTATAGCCGAGCTCGTTGGCGCTGTGTCCGAGAATCCAGTGCAGGACAGGCTCGAGTTGGCCCGCCGGCTCCTCTTCCATTATCTCATCGGGAACTCGGACAACCATCTTAAGAACTACGCGTTCTTGTACAGCGCCGATTGGCGGCACCGCACGTTGGCGCCCTTGTACGATCTGACGTGCATTCCCCTTACGGGCTATTCGACCAAGATGGCCTTTGCTCTTGGCAGTCATCGGGAATTGAGCGAAATCACGCCCGGCGATCTTGCTCGTATGGCCCAAGACATGGGTGTCTCCTTGACGGTCCTGAGACGGGAGGCACGGCGAATCGCCGAACGCTTCGGGGCTATCGCCCCCGCGCTCTTCGAGATGTCCGAAGTGCAGACCATGGCAAGGCGCATTTTGGAGAACGCCGAGCCGCGTCGAGCGGTCCTGGAGTCTTTCGCCTCCCCGAATGCCGCGTGATAAGGCGCTGGATTTGCATTTGCGGCCTAAACGCGAAGATGCTGTAGATGCCCTTGCCGTCGGCTATATAATGCATCGGAGCGAAACAAGGAAAGGATGCCCATGCATCGAGTGATTCTCCACGGATCGTGCCGAGCCGACGGGCGTAGTGCCGCGCTGGCCGACGAGCTGTTCAACGCCTGTATCGAGGAGTGCCCCGATGACGGGGTGTCCATCGTGTCGGTGTCTTCCGCTGAGGTGCGTCCCTGCATCGGCTGCGATAAGTGCCGTGCAGTGTCGGAAGAGCCCATCCATGTGTTCCAAGAGGGCGACCCGCTGCTGCCCCAAGAGGCCGTGGTGGAAACCGACGCGCTGTTCCACCATTGCATTATCGACGACGACATGAACGAGGTGCGCAAGCACCTTGACGCGGCCGACGAGCTCATCGTGGTGTGCCCGGTGTATTTCGCCAGCGTGCCGGCCCAGATGAAGGCGCTGCTCGATCGCCTGCAGCCCTACTATTTCACTGACTTGCGCACGCGTCCGAAGCGCCCGGCGGTCATCCATGTGGTGGGCGAGGGCGGCGACCCCCATGGCTTCGAGCCGCTCATTGGCACGGTGCGCTCGGCGTTGTCCGTGGCGGGCTTTTCCGTGGAGCTCGTGCTCGACTGGGTGGGGAAGATTCGCGCCGATGGCGAAATCACCGCCGATGCCGAGGAGTACCCGCTGCCCCCCGTGGGCGGCTTCGGCGCCCTCGGCTTCGGCGGCGACTACGAGTGCATAGAGGTTGCGGATGGCGATGCGCCTGTAGACGGGGCCTTTGCCGACGGGGCCTTCGCCGGCGAGCCGGAAGACGAGCTCGGCGATGGCGCTGACGATGGTTTTGAAGACTTCGTCGTCGCCGAGCGCGCTTGCAGATCTGATGGCCGCGCCAAGCTCTCGGTCAGCCAGAAGCCCGCTCGTCCGAAGGAGGGCGCCGAGTCCGGGCGCCACGCCGGCGGCAGGGGAAAGGGCCCGCGCAAGCCCTCTAAGAGCGGCGGCCCGGCTTACGGCAAGAAGAACACCAAGAAGAAGGGCAACGGCCGTGGCGGGCGCCGTTAGCTTTGCCGAGGACGGCCGCCTGTCGCCCTTGTCCACGCCGAGCGCCACCCGCGCCGTGCTCGAGGCCCACGGCATCGGCACGAAGTACACGCTCGGACAGAACTTCCTCGTGAACGATGACGTCCTGAAGAAGATTGTCGCTTTGGCCGAGGTGGAAGAAAACGATCGCATTCTGGAAGTCGGTCCCGGTATCGGCACGCTCACCATCGCCCTGCTCAAGCACGCCCAAAGCGTCGTGGCCATCGAGCGCGACCCCGATTTGCCCGCCGTTTTGGCCGACACGCTGCATCCCTGGCGCGAGAAGTTCGCCCTCATAGAAAAAGACGCGCTCGACGTAACCGCAGATGACATCACTGCGGCTATGGAGGAGTGTAGAGGGGTTCCGGGTGGTGCTCACCAAGCGAGTTCCGCAGCGAACGCGATCAGCCCAGTGGGCTGTCGCGCCGAGCGAGGACTGTCTGAGCGACTGAGCGCTACCCGGAAGCCCGACCCCGGGGAGTCGCCGAGCGAGGACGGTCTGAGCGAATCAAGGTACCCTGCGGCTGAGCCCCCGGGAAGCTCTCAGTGGCGTTCTCCCAACAAGCTCGTAGCCAATCTTCCGTACGCGGTGGCCGCGACCGTCGTCCTCGACTTTTTCCAAAACTTCCCCTTCCTCGATTCCGCCACCATCATGGTGCAGAAAGAGGTGGCCGATCGCATGGCAGCGGCTGTGGGCACGAAGAGCTACGGCGCCTACACGGTGAAGCTCGGCCTGTATGCCGAGCCCGCCGGTCGCTTTGCCGTGGGTCCGGGCAACTTCTTTCCGCCGCCGCGCGTCGATTCGGCGGTCATTCGCCTGAACCGCCGCGTGCCGGCTATGGCCGACGGCGCAGAGGCAACCGCTGAGGTTATCGCCGCGGCGGGCCTCATGGCCGACGCCGCTTTCACCAACCGCCGCAAGACCCTCGCCAACTCCTGCAAGACCTACTTCTCTGGGCGCAAAAGCCTCACACTGCCCCAGGCGGAAGGCCGTGCCTGCGAATACGACGGCGCCGCCCTTGCCGCCCGTCTGCCCGAGCTCTTCGAGGCCGCCGCCATCGACCCCCGCCGCCGCGGCGAGACCCTAAGCCAGCAAGAGTTCCTCGCTCTCGGTGACGCCCTTTTGGAGACGATGGCGTCCTAATCTGCCTCCTGGGTTCGGCGGTGTACAATGGCGAACTCAGTGATAGCGATAGTGCGGGCCGCAAGGCCCTGGAAGTGAGTGCAGTATGGGGCAGGCGACAGGTTCGGGACGGTTCGTGCGCATCGGGATTGCCGTGGCGGCGCTGGTGGCGCTCGTCGGCATCGGGGTGGCTCTCGCTACGACTGTGGGCGATATCGCACCGGCGCCGGATTCGAACGCTCTGGTAGTGGAAGAGCCGACGACCCGCCCCATCGACACGTTGGAGGCGGAGCCCGAAGCTGCGCAAGACGATGACGCCGAAGCTCCGACTGAAGAGGCCGCGCCGCCTGTGCCCACGCCCTCCACGGCCGGCGCGTTGCACGTGGAGGGAACCCAGCTGGTGGATGCCGCAGGCGAGCCGGTGCAGCTGCGCGGCGTCTCCACCCACGGGCTGGCCTGGTACCCGCAGTACGTGAACCAGGAGTTCTTCACCGAGCTGCGCGAGGTGTGGGGTGCTAACGTCGTGCGCTTGGCCACCTATTCCGCCGAAGAGGGCGGCTATGCCACGGAGACGAGCGACCGGGCCGCGCTGAACGATTTGGTGGTGCAGGGCGTCAAGTGCGCCGCGGCCGCCGATATGTATGCGGTAGTCGATTGGCATACGCTCTCCGACGCCAACCCGGCGACGAACCAATGGGCCGCCGAGGAGTTCTTCCGCATGGTTTCCGGAGCGCTGGGCGACGCCGACAACGTCATCTACGAGATTTGCAACGAGCCCAACGGCACCACCACCTGGGCCGACATCAAGGCCTATGCGTCCGCGGTCATCCCCCTTATTCGCGCCAACGACCCCGATGCGGTCATCGTGGTGGGCACGCCCACGTGGTCCCAGGACCTGGCGGCCGCGGCGGCCGACCCGCTGACCGACGCCAACATTATGTACGCGCTGCACTTCTATGCGGCCACCCACGGGGACGACCTGCGCAAGACGCTCTCCACGGCCGTGGCCGGGGGGCTTCCGGTGTTCGTGACCGAGTTCGGCATCTGCGAGGCCAACGGCGCGGGCGAGATCGACTACGCCTCGGCGAACTTGTGGGTCCGTCTCATGAACGAGCTGAACGTGAGCTATATCTGCTGGAACCTCTCCAACAAAGACGAGACGTCGGCGCTGTTCAAGCCGGGCTGCGCGAAAACGTCGGGATTTGCGCTGGATGATTTGTCCGACGAGGGCCTGTGGCTCATCGATACGCTGAAAAGCCCCGGCTTCTCGCGGGAGGATGTGGCGCTGGCCCGGGCCGAGGTGAAGCCGAACGCCGCCGGCTCCGAGATGCTCGTGTCGGCCGAGGGCACCCTGCAGTGGACGTTCCAGGTGGCCGACCGCTGGGAAGAGGACGGTCGCACCTTCTTCCGTTATGAAATGGCCGGGTCGAATTACGGTGCGGGCGTGAAGAGCTGGTCGATAGACGTGCCCTTCAACGGCGAGATAACCCTGGAAGACGCATGGAACTGCGAAGCGTCGGCCAAAGGCAAGAACCTGACGCTTGCGAATGCCTCCCACAACGGCAAGGTGGCCGCCGGCGAGTTCGTGCGCGATGTCGGCTTCATCGTGAGCGGCCCGGCCGATTTGGCCGTGGTCGAGTACTGATTCTGCGCGCGGTGGAAAAGGTGCGACGGCGCTGAGAAGCGGGGGAGAAGTTGCGGGGACCACGGCCTTTGGCGGGCGGGGTATACTGACGTTGCGGGTATGGCGCTGAGGGCAAGGAGCAGCATGGAATTAGCGGCAATGAAACGGGCGCAGCAGGTGCTGGCCGAACGGTTCGGCTACGACGAGTTTCGGCCGGGCCAGAAAGCCGTGGTGTCCGCGGTGCTCGAGGGCCGCGACGTGCTGGCCGTTATGCCCACGGGCGCGGGCAAGTCGGTGTGCTACCAGGTGCCCGCTGTGGCAGCCGACGGTCTTGCCCTGGTCATCAGCCCGCTTGTGTCGCTTATGGCCGATCAGGTTCGTGCCGTACAGGAGGCGGGCATTCGCGGCGCCTATTTGAACTCGACGCTCACATTGGGCCAGCAGGCCGAGGTGTTGCGGCGTGCCGAGGCGGGCGCCTACGACCTTATGTACGTTGCCCCCGAGCGTTTGGCCGATCCGCGCTTCGCCGAGTTCGCCGAGCGGGTCGCGCTCTCGCTTCTGGCTGTGGACGAAGCCCACTGCGTGTCCCAGTGGGGGCAGGATTTCCGTCCCTCCTATCTGGCCATCGGAGATTTCATAACCTCGCTCCCGACGCGCCCGGTTGTGGCGGCTCTCACGGCTACGGCCACAAGCCCGGTGCGTCGCGATATCGCGCGCCTGCTCGGCCTGCGTGATCCCGTCGAGGTTGTGACCGGCTTCGACCGGCCGAACCTGCGCTTTGCCGTGGAGCGCCATGAGCCGAAGCGCAAGCTCGCGCGCCTGGATGCCTTCATTGATGAGCGGCGCGCCGAATCAGGCATCGTCTATTGCGCCAAGCGGGCGACGGTGGAGGAGGTTTGCGACCATCTGCGCGAGCAGGGCATTGCGGCCACGCGCTACCATGCGGGGCTGCCTGCCGCCGAGCGCGAGCGCAACCAGCGGGCCTTCGTGAACGACGAGGCGCCGGTTATGGTGGCCACCAATGCCTTCGGCATGGGCATCGACAAATCGAACGTGAGCTATGTGGCGCACTTCAACATGCCCGGTTCGATGGAGGCCTACTACCAGGAGGCGGGACGTGCCGGACGCGATGGGCAGCCGGCCGACTGCCTGCTGCTGTGGTGCGACGGCGATATCGCCACGGGCCGCTTCTTCATCGAGCAGGAATCGGCTCACGAGGGCCTCACGCCCGAAGAGGCCGAAGTGGTGCGTGCCAGCCGCCGCCGCATGCTGGAATCCATGGTCGGCTATTGCTACACCACCGGCTGCTTGCGTGCCTACCTGCTGCGCTACCTCGGCGAAGACGTTGCAAGCGAAGGCCGTCTGTCGCAGGGAGGGGCGGCTGAGGAAGCTCCCGCAAGCTCGTTAGCAAAGCGCTGCTGCTCGAATTGCGCCGGCGAGTTCGAGGCGGTGGATGTGACGGCCGAGGCCCGCGCGGTCATGCGCTGCGTGCAGGCGTTGCGCGGCCGGTTCGGCAAGACCACGGTGGTGGACGTGCTGCGCGGCGCCGATACGGAGAGCCTGCGCCAATGGGGGCTTACGGGCCTGCCCGTTTACGGCGCTTGCGAGGCAAGGCGCCCCTTGCTCATGGAGGTGGTGGAGCTGCTCGCCGCCGACGGCTACCTCGCCATCACCGAGGGCAAGTTCCCGCTCGTCGGCTTCGGTCCCCGCTACCGTGAGGCCGCCGAGCCGGATTTCTCGCTCACGATGAAGCAGACGCCCAAGGTGCGCAAAGGCGCTGCTGCCAAGGCGTTGAAGGTGGCCAAGCGCGCCGGCGCCACCGAGCTTTCTGCGGAAGGCCAAGTGCTCTTCGAGCGCCTCCGCGCCCTGCGTCTGCGTCTGGCCCAGGAGGCTGCCGTTCCGCCCTATGTTATCTTCCACGACGCCACTTTGGCCGCCATGGCCGCCGCCCGCCCAGCCACCGAAAGCGAACTGCTCGCGCTTCCCGGCGTAGGCGAGAAGAAGCTCGCCACGTACGGCAAAGCCTTCCTGGAGGCAATGGCATCAGAAGTCGAAGCAGCTATGGAAGAGTAGGGTGCGCGGGCGTGAGGGGAGCCCGCGCGCAGGTTGCGCAGCGAACGGAACAGTCCGGTGGACTATTCCGCCGAGCGAGCCATTGTTTGAGCACGGGCTTTCCTCGCGTCCGCGCGCCCGGATGTTCCTGTTCCCCGTTACAACCTTGTTTCTAGGCGAATTGCGGAGTGAATCGCTTACATTTCGCGGTAGCATTAGCGCCAGCAAGTTCGAAGCAAAGGAGCACCATGGCCAAGATTCAAATGAAGACGCCGCTCGTGGAGATGGACGGCGACGAGATGACCCGCATCATCTGGCAGATGATCAAGGACGACCTGATCTGCCCGTTTGTGGACCTCAAGACCGAGTACTACGATTTGGGCTTGGAGAACCGCAACGCCACCGATGATGCGGTCACCATTGAATCCGCCGAGGCCACCAAGCGTTTGGGCGTGGCCGTGAAGTGCGCCACCATCACGCCGAACGCCGCGCGCATGGACGAGTACGACCTCAAGGAGATGTGGAAGAGCCCCAACGGCACTATCCGCGCCATGCTGGACGGCACGGTGTTCCGCACCCCCATCATCGTGAAGGGCATCGAGCCCTGCGTGCGCAACTGGGTCAAGCCCATCACCATTGCCCGCCACGCCTACGGCGACGTATACAAGAACACCGAGATCCGCGTGCCCGGCCCCGGCAAGGTGGAACTCGTCTACACCGGCGACGACGGCACCGAGATCCGCGACCTGGTGTTCCAGTTCGAAGGTCCCGGCGTGGCCCAGGGCATGCACAACCTGGACGCCTCCATCGCCAGCTTCGCCACCAGCTGCTTCGAGTACGCCCTCGACACCAAGCAGGATTTGTGGTTCGCCACCAAGGACACTATCTCTAAGAAGTACGATCACCGCTTCAAGGACGTCTTCCAGGAGATCTACGACGATAAGTACGCCGCCCGCTTCGAGGAGGCCGGCATCGAGTACTTCTACACGCTCATCGACGATGCCGTGGCCCGCGTCATGAAGGCCGACGGCGGCTTCATCTGGGCCTGCAAGAACTACGACGGCGACGTGATGAGCGACATGGTGTCGAGTGCCTTCGGCTCGCTGGCCATGATGACCTCGGTGCTCGTGAGCCCGGCGGGCGTCTACGAGTACGAGGCGGCGCATGGCACCGTGCAGCGCCACTACTACAAGCACCTGGAGGGGAAAGAGACGTCCACGAACTCCGTGGCCACCATCTTCGCCTGGTCGGGCGCCCTGCGCAAGCGCGGCGAGCTGGACGAGCTGCCCGAGCTGGTCGCCTTCGCCGACCGCCTGGAGAAGGCCACGCTCGACACCATCGAGGCCGGCGAGATGACCGGCGACTTGGCCCGCATCACGAGCCTGCCGAATCCCACGACCCTCTCCACCGGCGACTTCATCAAAGCCATCGCCCGCCGCCTGGCCGCTTAAGCTGCAAGGGGCCCTTGCGTACCCTCCGGGTTCCTCAGCTGCGAAGCCCAACGCTTTCGGCCCGACCGCCCCTCCCGCGGCCGGGCCTTTTGCTTCTCCAACATGGAAATCGTGCTTTTTTGGAACGAGAATTTGGAAAATGTGCTTTCTTGATTTTGAAAAACACCTAGTTTGACCTGCAAAAACTCAAGAAATCCCAGGTCATAGCAGCGAACAAGAAAGCACATTTTCCAAGATTCCAGGCACGTTTTCCGTCGCTGTGAGCCGAGAAGCGCGTCGGTCTCAGCAGTCCGATTCGCAAAGTGCCCCTACTTCGCGAGCGCGCGGGGCAGCGCCTCGGGGTTCACGCAGGCCTCGGGATTGCGTCCGAGCACCACGTCGATGGCGTTCTGCGTGCAGCGGAGCCGCAGCTCGGCAGCCGACTCCTCGGACCAGTAGGCCGCGTGCGAGGTGAGCACGGTGCGGGGCGCGCCCATGATGGGGGCGTTAGGCGAGACAGGCTCGGTTTCGAACACGTCCAGCCCCGCGCCCCAGAGCTTTCCCGTGCAAAGCGCGGCGGCCACGGCGTCGTTGTCGATGACCGCGCCGCGGGAGGTGTTCACCACGACGGCGTCGTTCTTCATAAACCCGATGTTCTCGGCATTCAGCAGATGGCGCGTCTCGGGCACGAGCGCCGTGTGGAAGCTGACCACGTCCGCTTCGCGCAGCAGGTCCTCGAGGGCCAGATAGGGAAATCCCTCCGCGGTGGCGGTGCCGGGTGCGCCCTTGCGGTCCCACACTACCACGGAAAAGCCCAGGCCTGCGGCCTTGCGCGCCGTCGCGCGGCCGATGTTGCCGTAACCCACTACGCCGAAGGTGCGGCCGCGCACCTGGCCCAAGGGCCGGTGGCGGTGGAAGTCCCACACGCCGGCGCGCATGTCGGCGTCGATCTCGTTGATGCGCCGCAGGCAGGCGAGGGCCAGCGCGATGGTGTGATCGCTCACCACCTCGGTGCCGTAGTCCGGCACGTTGCACACGGCGCAGCCGGCTTCGGTGGCGGCGACCACGTCGATGTTGTCCACGCCGGTGCCGGTCTTGCTGATCACCTTCAGGTTCGGCAGCGCCTCGAACACCTCGGCGGTGAAGCGCCCGTAGGAGGTGATGGCCCCGTCGGCTCCGTGCAGATGCTCGATGATATCGCCGGGGGTGCGGGCACCCTTGCCGTTGAAGCTGGCGAAGCGAATGCCGGCGGCCTCCACCGCCGCGCGCTCGAAGTCGCAGTCGTCGAAGTCGAAGTCCGCCATCACGATTGTGGCCATGAGTGCCTCCCGTCCAGTTGTTTCGCTGAGGGCCATTGTAGGCATCGGGTCATCTTGCGGCCGCCAGAGCGCCGGGCTGGTCGGCAAGCTGTTATCGGAGGTGCCGCCTTTAGAGATAAGATTCTGGGGGCGGTCGCAGCGGCGAGCGAAGGGTTTCGCTCTGCGCTTCCGAAGCACAAGATGAACAGCTTGAAGACGCTTCGCTGCTGCAGGGACTCATTTGCCTTATACTGGGAATCGACCAGGGTCATTTATTCGAACAGAACGGAGTCGAATATGAAGAAACTCGAAGGACGCGTCGCCATTGTGACCGGCGCCAGCTCCGGCGTGGGCCGCGGGCTTGCCAAGGTGCTCGCCGAGAACGGCGCGAAGATCTGCGCCTGCGCCCGCCGCGTGGAGAAGCTCGAGGAGCTGAAGGCGGAAGTGGAAGCCTTCGGCGGCGAGGTGCTGCCGGTGGCGTGCGACGTGACCGACGTCGACCAGATCAACAACGTGGTGGCCCAGTGCGTCGAGTGCTTCGGAGGCATCGACATCCTCGTCAACTGCGCCCAGGGCGCCATGCAGTACCGCGAGATCAACGACGTGGACGAGGCCTATGCGCTGGAGGCCTTCGAGAGCGGCCCGCTCGCTTCCATGATGTTCATGAAGGCGTGCTTCCCCTATCTGAAGGAGAGCGGCCACGGGCGCGTCATCAACACCGCCTCGGCGGCCGGCTATGACGGCAATGCGGGCTTCGGAGCCTACGGCATGGCCAAGGAGGCCATCCGCGCCATCACGCGCACGGCGGCCAACGAGTGGGGCAAATACGGCATCACGGTGAACGTGTTCCTCCCCATCATCGCCACCGACTTCTTCCGCGAGACGCAGCCCGAGGCTTTGAAGAACCTGGAGTCGAAGACGCCGCTCGGCCGCATCGGCACCACCGAGGCGGACTGCGCCCCGCTCATCGTGCTGCTCGTCAGCGACGAGGGTGGGTATTTCACCGGCCAGTCCTACATGGTGGACGGCGGCATCCACAAGCACTCATAAGCGCTGCGGAATCTGTTGAAGCGCACTTCAAGTGAAGGCCCCGCTGGGGGCCTTCGTCGTTCCCGCAACCGAAAAAAGTTGCGAGGCTTGACAATCGTGGTATGATATGGGGCTGTACTTGTACCGCCAGCACACGTGAGGAAGTTCGTCAATGGATTTGGCCAAGCAGGCAAAGATCGTCGATGGCATTCATGATACCCTGAATGATTTCGTCGGTCAACGACTGAAGGTGCGCGCCAACATGGGCCGCTCGAAGATCGTCGAGAGCGAGGGTGTTCTCACTCAGGTTCATCCGCAGTTGTTCATCATGGAGGTCGATCGCAAGCGCGGTCGTACGGCCCGTCAGTCCTATCAGTACGTCGATGTCCTCACCGGCATGGTGGAGCTGTCCCAGAACGGCGAGCCCCTGTTCGCCCCGTTCGTGGACGAGTCCATGGAGCTTATCGACGTCACCGTCGAAGAGCGCATCGTCTCCTAAATCTACGGTTGACATTTGTCCTGAAAACGGGCAAACTATTGCCTTGCGCGATAAGCGCACCTTCGTGGGGATGTAGCTCAGCTGGGAGAGCATCACGTTCGCAACGTGGGGGCCGAGGGTTCGAATCCCTTCATCTCCACCATCGATTTATGGTACGAACACCTTCTGAACTGGCGTTTAGGGGGTGTTCGTTCTTTTTCAGGGAGACGAGTTCTTCCCATCCGAACACCTCGTCATCGTCGCCGATGGCGTAGACGATATGTATGTTCTCTCTATCTATGTAGATTTTGTCAATAAAGGTCTCGACAAGTATCTTGCACTGTTTGTCGTCGCACTCCGCGGCGTCGGCCATGCGGGCTATGTAGTCGCGCACGTCCTCCTCGTCGAGCAGCTTCCGGCGGTCGTACTCCTCGCGGGCCAGCTCCATGCCCAGGTGCAGGATGCGCCTCTCGTTCTCGTCGATCTTCGCCGATATGGTGGCGACGCCCTGGTTGTAGGACAGGGCCGCCGTCAGCGACTCGTTGGCGCGCTTGAGCTCCTCGCGCTCGGCCTCCAGCTCGTCCTTGCGGGAGGGGATCGAGGCGGCGTAGGCGAGCACCTCCTCCACCATGGCGTCCACCGCGCCGGGGTCCTCGAGGATCTCCCGTATCTCGGACAGCACGGCGCCCTCCACGCGGTCGGCCGGCAGCCTCATGCCGCCGCACGACCCCTTGCCGTTGCATATGTAGTAGCGGTACTTGTCCTTGGACTTGGAGGTGCCGCTCGAGCCGCACATGGGCGCGCCGCACTCTGCGCAGCGCAGGACGCCGGAGAGGGGGTACACGGCGCTCCTGGCGCGCTTCCTGCGCCCCTTGCGGCTCTTGCGCTCGGCGTCGGCGTCCTCCCAGAGCCACGGCTCCACGATGACGGGCATCTGCCCCTCGGCCACGACGCCGCCGTAGCGGTAGACGCCCTTGTAGGCCGGGTTCATGAGGACCTTGTTCACGGACGCCACCGTCCAGGGGTTGCCCATGCGCGTGCGGCTCTTGCGGTCGTTGAGGCGCTCGGCTATGGCGCCGGTGGACAGCCCTCCCACGTACCACTCGAACATGTCGCGCACGTTGGCGGCCTCGGCCTCGTTGACGACGAAGCGGTCGCGCTCGTCCACGTCGTAGCCGTAGACGCGCCTGCCGCTGGCGAGGTAGCGCTCGGCGTTCTTCCTCACGCCGTCGCGGATCAGCTTGGAGAGGTTGCGGCTGTAGTACTCGGCGATGACCTCTCCCATGGCCTCGTTCAGGAAGCCCTCGGCGGTGCCGGTGGACTCGCCCTCGCGGACGCTGGCGAAGCGGACTCCGGCGGCCCCGAGGCGCCGCTTGGCCGCCCGGGACACCTCCACGTTGCGGGCGAAGCGATCGGTCTTGAGCACCACCACGGCGTCGAACGCGCCGGACTCGGCGTCGGCGAGCAGGCGCTGGAAGGCGGGGCGGTCGGCGTTGGTGCCGCTCATGGCGAAGTCGCAGTAGGTCTCGCAGACGTCCCAGCCCTTGGCCGCGCACCAGTCGGCGCACTGCTCGATCTGTATCTCGATGGACTCCTCGCGCTGGCTGTCGGAGCTGTATCGGGCGTAGATCGCCGCCCTAGTCGCCGTCATTGTTCAGCACCTTCTCCTCGAAGTCGTACACGACGCTCATGAGCATGTTGCGCTGCCGGTTGTTGGCTGCGCTGTAGATGGCGATGAAATCGCGGATGTTGTCGTCCAGCTCCTCTCCGAGGGGGTGGCTTTTCGGCAGTGCGTGATCCACATTGACGACGATTGCCTCATCTGCGTCACTCGGCTCCGTCGTCTTGCTAACCAATTGTTGCTGCGAAAGCAGCTGCTTCTTGTTCTTTTTGCCAGTCGGTTTGACATCGGCAAGCCTCGTGCTGCCGTGAATGGACAGGACTTGGTCTATAGGGTCATCGAAAAAATCTGCAACTCTACAGTGCAAAAGATCGGCGAGTTTTTGGAGCTCGTCGGCCTTTGGGATTGTTCCGTTGCTTTTCCATGCAGAAGCTGCGCTTTTATTCTTTCCTAGCGCGATAGCCATGGCGCTAGGACTGGTCGCGTTCTGGCGACAAATGCGCTCAAAGTTCTCGTAAAACACAGTTCCTCCGAAAAAAGTTACAGATTACCTATTGACATTACAGTTCAACTCCGTAAAAATACGGAACAGTTCGATAACCTAATCAAGACATGAAACGAGCGAAACCTCGGACAATGACGAGGTCAGGACGTTTATTGCCTTAAATCAAGTTGGGAATCGATACTACCGTGACCTTACGTAAATGTCAATAACAAATACGTAAAGTTCCGCACCTTAAAAAGTGAATGACCGATGGACACGCTGGTCGGAAAAGCGACTCCAACATTCATCACGGGGGAATTAGGCCAGTGGCAGACCGCCGTGGGGCCCTCCAACAGAGACGCGGTGCGGAGGTTCGATTCCTCCATTCCCCCTAGACGCCGGGGCGTAGCCCAATCGGATAGAGCGCCCGCCTCCTAAGCGGGAGGTTGCCGGATCGTACCCGGCCGCCCCGGCCATTTCCATGCCATCCAACTATCAGAAATTGATAGCAGAACTATCAGAAATTGATTCTCCCGAACGGGAACCTTTACTAGCAACAGAGCGCTCGCCGCCCTCGCGGGCAGTGCGCGCCGAGATCGAGAGGAAATCGAATGTGCGAGATCAGAGAGGAGATTCGGCGCCTGTGCAAGGAGCTGGGCATCAGCCAGACGGAGCTGGCGCGCCAGCTGACGGCCCAGGGCCGCTACCGAGTGAACTCGAGCGAGTTCTCCCAGTTCATGCAGGGTCTGAACACCCCGAAGGGGAACCGCGTCCTGACGGACGCCCTGGCGCTGCTCGTGAACGAGCGGGACTATCGCGAGAACCTGGTGCGCCGCGCCAAGCACGAGGAGGTCCTGCCGGGCACGTGCAACGCCCCGGCGTTTACCGGCAACTGAGGCCCGAGAGGCGGCGGTCCTTCGCGGAGGCCGTCGCCCGCGCAATCAGAGAGGAGAAGAGATGCAGGGCACAAAAAAGCGCCGCCCCGACCAAGGAAAACGGCGCAGCAGCGGGAACGTGACCGCTGACCAGATTGTATCAAAGATCGCGCTTCTGTGCGCGTCGGCAGCGGCGCTCATCGCCGCCTCGTCGGCAGGGGGCGCAGACGCCCTCGTCGTCTGCGTGGCGGCCTACGGCGGAATCGTGGCCGGCTACGCGGTCGGCAGGAGCGAGGCGGCGCCGCGCCGCAGGGTGCACCGCAGGCGCGCGCCGAGGGGAGACGTGAGCATACCGAGAGGAGCCGCGAGATGAGCGGAATCAAGATTTTCGACAACCCGGAGTTCGGAGCGGTCCGGACATCCGAGCAGGACGGGGAGATCCTGTTCTGCGCCAAGGACGTGGCCGTGGCGCTCGGCTACAAGGACCCGACCAACGCAATCAAGCTGCATTGCAAGGGGGTGGTAAAACGCCACCCCCTTCAGACGCCAGGGGGAACCCAGGAGGTGCGCTTCATCGGCGAGCCGGACGTGTTCCGACTCATCGTGTCGAGCAAGCTGCCGAGCGCCCAGCGCTTCGAGGCGTGGCTCTACGAGGAGGTACTGCCGGCAATCCGCCGCGGCGGGGCCTACGTGGCCTCGATGCCCGACGAGACGCCCGAGCAACTCATCGCACGGGCGCTGGCGGCGGCCCAGGAGGCGCTGGCCCGCAAGAGCGCCCAGATAGACGAGATGCGCCCCAAGGCGCTGTTCGCCGACGCGGTGTCCGCGTCGAGCACGAGCATCCTCATCGGAGACCTCGCCAAGATCCTCAAGCAGAACGGCTACGACACTGGCCAGGTGCGCCTGTTCGAGCAGCTGCGCGGCGAGGGCTTCCTCATGAAGCAGGGCGCCTCGCGCAACATGCCGACCCAGCGCGCCGCCGAGGCGGGGCTGTTCGAGGTCAAGGAGTCCACGTTCCAGAACCCCGACGGGTCGGTGCGCGTGATCAAGACAACCAAGGTGACCGGCAAGGGCCAGGTGTTCTTCCTGAACCGCTACCTCGGCAAGGGCAACTGGGACGAGGGGGTGCTCGACCGTGATTAAGGTGCCGGCATCCGTGCTCAAGGCGGCCCAGCTGTTCACCGCCGCCTCGGGGCCCATGGCCCGCGTGAGCGTCCGAGGGGGCGAGTCGTTCTTCGACGTGTGCGCCACCGACCGCTTCTGCGTGTTCCGCGCGTTCAACGCCGGGCTGTCCAAGGGCGGCGAGGAGATGACCGTCGACGTGTCCGACCTCGCCAAGAAGCTGCGCGCGGGCGACGGGACGGTCGAGCTGTCCGACGTGGGCGGCGGCTACGTCCGCGCCGACGTCGTCGACGGTAGGCGCCGCTTCATGCGCCTGGTGGGCGAGATGCTCAAGTCCACCGACGCCAAGTTCCCCAACGCCCGCGACCTGGTGCCGCCCGACGCCGCCCCGGCCGTGGGCCTCGCCCTGGCCGACCCGAAGCACGTGCTGCGCGCGTGCCGCGCCGCCGAGGCGCTCAAGTCGGCGGGCGTGGAGGTGGGCTTCCTGCCCCGCGACAAGGGCGAGGCGCCCCTGCTCTTCGATCTTGCCCCGGGCAAGGAGGGGCTGTGCGCCCTCGCCCTCGTGGCGCCGAAGGTGCGGCGATGAGCGGCATCGAGCTGTACTCCCACCAGGAGACCGCGCTCGCGCTGCTGCGCGCCAACGACGGCTTCGCCCTGTTCATGGAGCAGGGCACCGGCAAGACTTTCCCCGTGCTCTTCCGGCTCGCCGAGCTGGCGGGGCAGGGCAAGGTCAGGAGCGCGCTCGTGGTGGCCCCCAAGGCCGTCTGCGACGGCTGGCGCGAGAAGATAGGGCAGCTGTCGGGGGAGCAGCGCCGCCAGCTCGGCTCCATCGAGCTGCGCATCGCCTCCTACGACATAGCGTGGCGGCGCGGCGACATAGCGGACGGGACCTTCGACGCCGTGGTGCTCGACGAGTCCCACTACGTGAAGTCGCCCTCGGCCAACCGCACCAAGGCGTGCATCAGGATAGCCTCGCGGGCGCGCTACCGGTGGATCCTCACCGGCACGCCGACGTCCAACGGGCAGCTGTGCAACCTGTGGTCGCAGATGGCCGTCGTCGACCCCGTCGCGGTAGTCTCGCGCGGCCGGGAGTACATATACCCGGGGTGCCTGGGAGGGGACTCCTACTACAAGTGGATCGAGCGCGTGGCGCTGCTGGACAAGTGGCGCAAGCCGCGCAAGTACATCGACGTGCAGGGCGTCCAGGAGGCCGTGGGCGCGCTGTCCTACCGCATCACCAAGGCCGAGTGCCTCGATTTGCCCGAGAAGCTGCCCGACGAGGTCCTGCGCGTGTCGCTCGACCAGACGGTCAAGCCCAAGTATCGCTCCATGGCGAAGAGCTCGGCGATCCTCGAGCTGGACGCCCTGGCGGGCAACCCGCTGGCGCGCTCGCTGAGGCTTCGCCAGATCGCCTCGGGCTTCATCGACACCGACGACGGCCGCGTGGAGCTGGCCTGCCGCAAGCCCGCCGCGCTCAGGGAGTTCATAGGCGGCTTCGAGGGCAAGTTCGTGGTGTTCTGCGAGTTCCGCCGCTCCATCGACGAGGTGTCCTCCGTGCTCGCCGCCGAGGGCGTCGGCCACGTCGTGCTGGACGGCCGCAGCCCCGACAAGGGGGTGTGGAGGGAGTTCCAGGCGGACCCGACGGTGAGGGCGATTATCTGTCAGTACCAGACCGGATCCGCCGGCATCGACCTCTACGCCGCCGACACGTGCATCTTCTACGAGCCGACGCTCAGGAGCGACCTCAACGAGCAGGCGCGCGACCGCATCCACCGCGTGGGGCAGACCCGCGCGTGCTCCTACTACTACATGCTCACCGAGGGCACCGTCGAGACGGCCATCTACCGCGCGCTGCGCAACTACGAGGACTTCTCCGAGGCCCTGCTCACGGAGTACCTCTCCGAGTACACGAAGGGGGAGAGGCTATGAGACCACGGCTTTTCATGGGCGACTGTCTGGATATCATAGCCGATCTGCCCGGCCACAGCGTGGACATGGTGCTCTGCGACCCTCCTTACGGCTGTACGAGGAACAAGTGGGACTGCGCCGTGGACCTCGGCGCGCTGTGGGACGGGCTGCTGCGCGTTACCCGGCCCGGGGCGGCTGTGGTCATGTTCGGCAGCGGCATGTTCACGAGCGACCTCATGCAATCCAATCGGAAGATGTGGAGATACAACCTCGTGTGGCGCAAGACGAACCCGACGGGCTTCTTGAACGCGAGGCGCCAGCCGCTGCGCGCCCACGAGGACATCGTTGTCTTCTGCGACCGCCAGACCGCCTACAACCCCGTAATGACAAAAGGCCCCAGGAAGGTTTCCTCGGCCGAGCACCGCCGCAACTCGAGGCTGTCGGACAACTACGGCGCCTACGAGCCCAGCGGGTACGACTCCGACGAGCGATACCCGACGAGCGTCCTCACCTTCCCCAGGGACACGCAGAGAAGCCCCCTGCACCCGACGCAGAAGCCCGTGGCGCTCCTGGAGATGCTGGTGCGCATGTACTCGGACGAGGAGGCGACCGTGCTGGATTGCTTCATGGGATCCGGCTCGACGGGCGTCGCCTGCGCGAGGACGGGCCGCGGATTCGTGGGCATCGAGGTCGACGAGGGCTACTACGAAGTGGCGAGAGAGAGGATCGAGGCCGAATGCTCAGATACATAAGCCTTTTCAGCGGCATAGAGGCCGCGTCGGTCGCCTGGGAGCCCCTGGGATGGGAGCCCGTGGCGTTCAGCGAGATAGAACCGTTCCCGTGCGCCGTATTAGCGGAGCGGTTCCCGGAAGTGCCCAACCTGGGCGACATAACCGAAATCGATTGGAAGGAGGTGCTCGATGAGCTCGGAGAAGTCGACCTCATCGTCGGCGGAAGCCCTTGCCAGAGCTTCTCTGTCGCAGGGAACAGGGCCGGCCTCGCGGGAGAGTCCGGCCTCATGTTCGAGTACATACGAGCTGTTCGCGAGGTCCGTCCGAGATACTTTGTCTGGGAGAACGTCCCGGGAGCGCTCTCGAGCGAGGGCGGGGCTGCTTTCGGACAGCTGCTCCGGGAAATGGATGCGCTCGGGTACGGTCTGGCGTGGCGAGTTCTCGACGCGCAGTTCTTCGGCGTGGCCCAGCGGCGCGAGCGTGTGTTTCTTGTCGGATGTCTTGGAGACGGGGGAGCACCTGCGGAGGTACTGTTTGAGCCCGAGGGCCTGCGCTGGGATACTCCGTCGAGCCGAGACAAGAGGAAAGCCCTTGCCGCCGCTGCTCTACAGGGCGCTGTGGAGCGTCATCCTGGAGCACCTGGGCAAGGCGATGACGGAGCTGACCGATGCCGACCTCGACGAGTTCGAGGACAAGGGCAAGAGGCTGTCCCTGCCTGCACCCTCCAGGTTCGCTGCGGGTGCGCCGGGGGGGGCAAGGGAGCCCTGATACAGGAGGAGGTGAGCGCCACGCTCTCGACCTCCAACGTGCAGACGCTGTTCCAGCCGATCGGGTTCCCCTATAACGCAGCCGGCAATGCCGCTGGCTACGGGATGGGCGAGAACGTCGCACCTACTATTCGCGCGGCTAGATCCGGCGAGAATGCCGTGCTGTGCATCCAGGGCACCGTCGCCAACGGCAAGCGCATGGGCCAGAACGGCTCGGGCGTGTGCGTGGACGGCTCGTGCTACACGCTCGACACCATCGACCCCCACGCGGTCTGCTACGCGCAGAACCAGCGGTACGAGGTCCGCGCCGAGAACGGCGACGGAGCCATCTGCGGGGCGCTGCCCGCCAACCCGTCGGGAAAGCAGCTCCAGTTCGTGGCCTACGCCATCCCCTCTAACGCCATAGGCGCGCCCAACAGCGGCACCAACAGCTCCATGGCCGTGGAGGAGCTGTGCCCCACCATGAAGTCGGACGGAAAGGCCCACGCGGTCGTCTGCATGGCCGACGGCAACGCCAAGGCCGCCGTGGACGAGGACATGTGCGGCTCCCTGAAGGTGGGGGGGGGGTCGGCCGTTCGTTGCGTACCGAGCAACGGGGAGGACATCGTCGGTGCCCTCTGCGCACGGGACAGCAAGGGAGTCGGCAGCCAGTGCGTCGGAGAGGGGAAGGTGATAGCGATGGCCTGTGAGCGCATCGAGCCGCCCGAGTACATCGTGCGGCGGCTGACCCCCACCGAGTGCGAGCGGCTTCAGGGCTTCCCGGACGGGTGGACCGATGTCGAGCACAAGGGCAAGCCCGCCAGCGACGCAGCCCGCTACAAGGCGCTCGGCAACTCCATGGCCGTGCCGGTCATGCGCTGGATAGGGGAGCGCATCGAGGAGGTGGAGCTGTGGAGCTTGCTGACCTAGACATAAGGGTGTTCGACTGCGAGGTCTACGCCCACGACTGGCTGTTCTGCTTCAAGCGGCGCGGCGCGGATGAGCGGTTCTCGGTATGGAACGACGCCGGGGCCGTGAGGGACTTCCTCGACGGGGCCGACGGCGCGGTGCTGTGCGGCTTCAACTCAAAGCACTACGACCAGTACATCCTCAAGGCGGTGCTGGCCGGCTGCGAGCCGGAGGAGGTCAAGGACGTCAACGACTGGATCATCGCGGGCAACACGCCCTGGGAGCACCCCTACCTCAGGGGCCTCTTCACGGCCCTGCCCCAGACCGACCTCATGGACGACATGCAGGTGGGCACGTCGCTGAAGTCCATCGAGGCCCACCTCGGCCGCGGCATCGTGGAGACGTCGGTGCCCTTCGACATCGACCGTCCGCTCACCCCCGCCGAGCGCGAGGAGGTGGAGCGGTACTGCTGGGAGGACGTGGACGCCACCGAGGCGCTGCTGGAGCTGCGAGGGGACTACCTCGCCACCAAGCTGCACCTGGCGTCCTACGCCGACATCGACCCGGTGCGCGCGCTCGGCATGACCGACCCGAAGCTGGCGGCCGCGATCTTCAAGGCCGAGGCCATAGCCGACATAGCCGAGGACGAGCGGGACTACGAGTTCCCCGAGAGCCTCGACTACGGGGTCGTGCCGGCCGACGTCGTCGAGTTCTTCGAGCGCATCCGCGACCCGTCGGTGGGCGACGAGGAGCTGTTCAAGTCGCAGCACGTGCACCGCTTCGCCGGCTGCGACGTCACATTCGCCTTCGGCGGCCTCCACGGGGCCGTGCCGAAGCTCAGGGCCGAGGCGCGCCCGGGCAGGCTGCTGCTCAACTACGACGCCGGCAGCCTGTACCCCTCGCTCATGATCAACTTCGGCTACGTCTCGCGGGCGGTGCCGTCCCCGGACGTGTTCCGCGGCATCAGGGACGAGCGCTTCGAGGCGAAGGCCGCCGGCGACAAGCGCACGGCCAACTCGCTCAAGAGCCCGCTGAACAAGGCCTACGGCGCCATGGGCAACCGGTACAACCCGATGTACGACCCGAAGAACAAGCTCTCGGTGTGCGTGAGCGGCCAGCTGGCCGTCGCCGAGCTGATGGCCCGCTACGAGAAGGTGGAGGGGCTGCGCATCATCCAGGCCAACACCGACGGCGTCGCCATCGACGTGCCCGAGGGCGCCTACGGCGAGGTGCTGGCCGTCAACGACGAGTGGTCCGAGCGCACGGGCTTCCTTCTCGAGGAGGACAGGATCGACCTGCTCTGGCAGAAGGACGTCAACAACTACGCCATGCGCAAGACCGACGGCTCCGAGAAGGTGAAGGGCTCGTACCTGGTGCGCGGCATCAGCCCCATCGGCGCGTGGAGCATCAACAACAACGCCGTCGTCGTGGCCGAGGCGCTCAAGCGCTGGCTGCTCGACGGGGTGCCCGTGGCCGAGACCATCACGGCCTGCGACGACCCCATGGCCTTCCAGCTCGTGGCGAAGGCCTCGGGCAAGTACTCGGAGGTGTTCCAGGTGCGCGAGCTGCCGCACGGCGACCCCCGCGAGGGGGAGGGCCCGCGCGCGCTCGGCGAGCTGGGCGTCGCCAAGGGCGGGTCCCCGCCGCGCCTGGTGGGCGTCGGCAGGGGAGACGGCTACATCTGGGAGCTCGGCGGCCGGGGGCGCTCGAGGGCCTACGAGCTGCGGCGCAAGGTGCCCATGCAGCGGTGCAACCGCGTGTTCGCCACGAGGGACCCCACCCTCGGGCGGCTCTACAAGGTCAAGAGGGCCGACGGGTCGGTCGCGCGCATCGAGTCGCTCCCGGAGCACTGCCTGGTGTGCAACGACCTGCCGCCCTCGATCCTGAACATCGACAAGAGCTGGTACATCGCGCTCGCCGAGAGGCGGGCGCTCGACTTCGAAAAGGAGGAAAAGTTGGAAGAGAACGAAGTCAAGGAGGAGGTGGCGGCGAAGAAGCCGGCCTCCCGCAAGAAGGCGGCCCAGCCGCCGGAGACGGACTGGAAGTCCGCGAACGTGTGGCAGAAGCTCGCGACGGCGCGCCGCCGGTTCATCGAGGGCGGCATCGAGAAGAGCGGCGTCAACCCGAGCCAGTCCTACGACTACTTCGAGCTGGCCGACATCGTGCCGCGCCAGACGGCCATCTTCGAGGAGCTGGGCCTGATCGAGCTGGACACCTACTGCAAGCCCGCCGTGGTCGGCTACGTGCCCGGCAGCGACGGCGAGGCCGTGCCGGTGATGAGCGAGCCCGAGGGCGTCGCCACGGTCGTCAACACCGACAACCCGACGGAGGCCATCGAGTTCCGCATGAAGTGGGGCGAAGTCGAGGCCATCATCTCGAAGAGCAGCGGCAAGGCCGTGAACATGCCCATCCAGCGCAACGGCTCGGAGGAGACCTACATGCGCCGCTACCTGAAGATGCTCGTGCTGGACATCGTGGAGGCCGACAAGGTCAACTCGGTGGACCGCGACGAGGTCGAGGCCCCGGCCCCGGCCAAGAGCGCCAAGACGAAGGCGCCGAGCGCGTCCAAGCCCAAGGCCGCCAAGAAGGCCTTCAAGCCCGTCAGCGCCTCCGAGCGCGGCGCGGCGGCAGAGAGCGTGTCGGACCCCGACGGCCCCGCCAACGCGCTGCAGCTGCGCGCCCTGAAGGGGTCGATCAAGAGCGTGATGGTCTCCTACGGAAAGAACCACCCCGAGGTCGCCCAGTACATCTCCCAGCTGTCGGTGGAGACCGACAAGCTCGCCAACATCAGCAAGTCGCGCTGCGAGGAGGCCATCAAGGCCCTCGGCGACTTCGCTGCCGAGTACGAGAAGGAGGCCTAGGTTGGACATCCAGTGGAACACCGACGGCACCGTGTCCGTCGCCCCTCCCAAGCGCCCGAAGAAAATGACTGGAACACGGTTCGCCTCGGTGCTCGGGCTCAACCGCTGGAACACCCCGTTCCAGATGTGGTGCGAGATCACCGGCGCGTGCCGCATGCCCTTCGAGGACACCAAGTACACCCTCGCCGGCAAGGCCATCGAGCCCAAGCAGATCGCCTACATGCGCGAGGCCTACTGCATGGGCGACCTCATCGACCCGACCGACGTGTGGGGCGAGGGCTACTTCAAGAAGACATGGGGCAACTTCTTCCGCCACCCCGTGCTCGGCGGCATGTGGGACGCGCTGCTGGTGTCGGACGGATGGGATCGCAGTCCCGAGGGCCTCGAGGGGGCCACGGAGGCCGTCCTCGAGTTCAAGACGACCAAGCGCGCCGAGGACTGGGTCGACGGCCCGCCGGAGTACTACGCGCTGCAGGCGTCCCTCTACGCGTGGCTGCTCGGCTGCGACGAGGTGATCATGGTCGTCACGATCCTGGGCGAGGGCGACTACGACCGACCCGAGGACTTCGAGGTGAGCGCAGCGAACACCACGCCCTACACCTTCAAGGTCAGCGAGCGCTACCCGGACTTCGGCGAGAGCCACATCGAGCCGGCTCTGGCATGGTGGCGCGACCACGTCGAGACTGGCGACTCGCCGGCCTACGACGAGCGCGCCGACGCCGACTACCTCAAGGAGATGCGCAACACGAGCCTGAACCCCGAGAGCGACATCGACGCCCTCGTAGCCGAGTACCAGTCCCTCTGGGACGACATCGCCGCCGTCGAGAGCACGGTGGCCGACAAGCAGAAGCGCCTCGACGCCGTGAAGAAGCAGCTCAAGGCCTACGCCGAGGAGAACATCGGCGAGGGGGACACCTGCACGTTCGGGGGAGGGCGCGTCAAGTGCAAGCTCTCCCGCACATCGAAGAAGAAGGTGGACGAGTCGGCCATGAAGGTCGACGGGGTCTACGAGAAGTACCTGGTGGACGCCGAGAGCACGCGCTTCACCGTGACAGTGGACAAGGAGGACTAGACATGCCGAAGATCATGCTCGGGGAGGGCTACCGCAACCTGAGGGTGGGCCACGCCCAGCTGCTGCGCATCAAGAAGGCCAGCTACGACGAGAAGTTCATGGTCGCCAAGCTGACGTTCGAGGACGCCGAGGGCCGCACCCAGACGGAGCAGTACCGCCTCATGGGCACCAAGAAGGGCGAGATGAACCAGGGCGCCCTCGGGGCGCTCAGCACCGTGGCGAAGTGCGCCACCAAGAACCACAAGAACCGCGAGATCGACCCGCTGAGCCTCAAGGGGCTCTACGTCGTGGCCGACGTGGTGCAGCAGGACGAGCGCAACGAGGACGGCGAGCTGACGGGCCGCTCGTTCCTCCACCTGCGCAACATCGACGAGGCCGAGGAGGAGTTCTCCGATTCCGGGGACGACGCCGAGGAGACCGCCGCCGACGATGCCGGCGACGAGGACGATGACGACTTCGACCTCGACGACATCCTCGCCTGATGCGCGAGAGCGAGCTGCAGCGGAAGTGCCTGGACTGGGCCAAGGCCCGGTTCGGGCGCTCCATGCTCGTCGTGAACGTCCACGGCGGGGGCTATTGCAACAAGGGCTTCCCCGACACCCTGCTCATGATGGGCGGCCGCGTCGCCGCCTTCGAGCTGAAGAGCGCCGACACCGGCTACAGGCTGCAGGAGGACCAGAAGGTCTGGCAGCGCCGGTTCGAGCGGTCGGGGACGCCCCACTACGTGCCGAGGAGCCTCGAGGAGTTCGAGGCCCAAGTGAGAAAGGAGTTCGGAGATGGAGCTTGCCAAGAACGTGAGCCCTGACGAGAAGATCGTGTACAGGAAGCACGTGGGCGCGGGGCACTTCGTCCGCTCCCAGATGCCGGCCAGCTGCGCGCTGGAGATCGCCAAGCGCTGCGAGGGCGCGAGGGTCGACGGGGACGAGCTGGTGTGCGACCGCATGCACTTCCCCCTGGGTAAGTTCGGCATCGGCGGCGGGGAGGCCCCCGCGCGGGCGAGGGCGGCCGCTCCCAAGGGCCGCGCCAGGGCCTCGGAGTAGGGCCGTGCCGACGCTGATGGGGGCGGTGCCCCCCGAGATGCGCGCCCTGAGGCGTTGGGTGGCGGCCGATGCGGGGTCCAAGCGGCCGATGCGCTGCGACGGGCCCCGCGCCGCCTCGGTGAGCGACCCGGCCAGCTGGTGCGACTGGGACGACGCCCTCACCGCCGTGCGCAGCGGCCGGCGCGAGTGGGCCGGCTTCGTGTTCGCCGGCGACGGGCTGGTGGGCATCGACATCGACGGAGCCTTCGGGGACGACGGCATGCCCACCGATGAGGCCATGGAGGCCGTCCTCGCCTGCCGGTCCTACACCGAGGTGAGCCGCAGCGGCCGGGGGCTGCACATCGTGTGCAGGGGGGAGCTGCCCTTCAAGGGGCGCAACAACCGGCGGGGCTGGGAGGCCTACGCCGAGGGGCGCTACTTCCTCATCACCGGCCGCGCGTTCGCCTTCGGGGAGATAGCCGACGCCCAGGGCGGCATCGACGCCGTGGTCGCGGCCCACTTCTCCGAAGAGCCCGCCGAGCCGTCCGCTGGCGGGGCCTGCGGCCAGAGGATATGGGAGCCGGCGTGGTCGGTGGACCCGGCCACGGGCCGCTTCTCCATGGAGATGCCGCCCGTCGCGCCGGGCAGCCGCCACCTGTCCCTCGTGAGCCTGTGCGGGCAGATGCACAGCGCCGGGGCGTCTCGGCCGGCGGTGCTGGCCGGGGCGCGCGAGGCCAATGCCGCCTGGATGGAGCCGCCCCTTCCCGACGAGGAGGTGCTCCAGATATGCAAGTCAGTGACGAGGTATCGGAGGTGATGCCCTTGGACCCCGAGTCCCTCATCGAGCCCTTCGACGGCCATGTGGCGCTCAGCAGGAACGCGACCGAGCTGAGCCTGTGCGCCGAGGGGATAGTCGCGACGTTCGTCCGATACAGGGCCGCATCGGCGACAGTGCGCTGGGAGCGGACGCCCTATTCGATCGACGAGCTGTGCAGGGGCCTGCGCAACGTGTGCCGCAAGGCCGCGTTCTCGAGACTCGTCGAGGTTCACAAGACGCGGGGGCAGATCGTCCTCGTGAGGAAGCAGCCGAAGGCTGCGGAGAGGAAACAGGAAAATGATAGTTTTCGGTAATGTCAGCGCTAGCTCGGAGCAGTGCACGCTGTCGAGCCGGGGAGCAGACCGGCTCTTCAAGGTCGAGGCGACGGGCCGCACGAACTCGTTCAAGAGCCTCGACGACATCTGCGTGGAAATCCACAAGCTGCTCAACGCCGGCCGCCGCGCGCGCGTGGAGCGCATTCTGCACCACGGCCCCGCCACGATCCTGTTCTGGAGCGACGGAGAGAAAACCGTGGTCAAGTGCCGCGAGTGCGCCGCGTGCTCGCGCAAGGAGGGCAGGTGCGGCTTCGTGTCGCCCTATGACCCGGAGAAGGCCGTCATGGCCGCCATGCTCAAGCGCCTAGCCCCCGGCTGGCAGGGCGAGGTGCGCAAGGCGGAAGAGGAGGTGCTGTGATGGACCTCAACACCCTCGTCGTGTGCATAACGGTCGTCATCGTGGCGATCGTGGCGGCCGCCGCCGTGCTCGGGGTGGCCGAGCAGTACGCCAAGATCCACCGCCCGATGACCCTGCGCGAGCTCGTCTGCGGCATCGACGAGCGCGGCGGGAAGTCCCCCGAGGACGGGGAGGGCCGGAATGAGTAGTCAAATGAGCGCTTCGGAGATGCTGCGCAAGGCATCTCGCGAAATGCGCGTAGAAGCCGAAGACTCGGCCGACTGCGTCGACTGCCTGCGCAGGACGTTCGGCGTTGAGATGAGCGACTACTGCTACGTGGACGACATGGCCCGCTCCCTAGAGGCCGTTGCCGACAAGGTGGACGCCGAGCAGAGCGCCATCATCGAGGCTCGGCGCAAGAGCGCCCACCACATCATGAGGATATGGGCGGAGAAGCGCGGGATGCCGCTCAAAGAGCGCGAGTCCATCACCGAGTGGCTAGACCGCTGGTTCATCCAGCGCCCCCGCTTCGAGGACGGCGAGCCAGTGCAGTGGAGCGACGGAAGCGACATCGAATGGGACCACGGGGATGCATGGTACTTCAACGCAATCGATAAGGGCGGTGCGCCGCTCGCAATCGGCCACGAAGCCATAATTGCCCGCGCCGCGATGGTCGGGGATGGCCGCGTGAAGCGCCCCGCCCCCGAGGTGCTGGGAGCGGACGGAAAGCCGCTGAAGGCGGGCGAGACGGTGTGGGGCATCTACGGCGGAGGGCCTATCACGATTGACCGTATCGCGCCCAGCCCCGAGCAGGACGAACTCGTCGTCTGGAGCGCCGACGGCAAATGGACATCGCCGTACCTGCTGACCCACGAGAAGCCCGACAGCCTCGAGCAGCTTCGCGACGACATGCAACGCTCATGGGAGAACAGCGGGAACATCGCGCTCGGAAAGTACATCGACCGCATCGACGCCCTGATTGCCCGCAAGGGAGGCGAGTAGCCATGTGCGAGTACTGCGAAAACGGGAAGCAGCTCGAAATAGACCGATTCGCAACGTCGGATGAGCTGTTCGATGTTAGCGCGCTCATCGAGGGCGCTGACTTGGGCGACCCAGTAATCACGGTGTTCGCTGACGGTGCTCCGATATACATCAGGATGAGGTACTGCCCCATGTGCGGGCGCGACCTGAGGGAGGCCGACCATGGCTAGGCTCTACATCAGCGGCCCCGTGACGGGCATCGAGAACGACAACCGCGCGGCGTTCGAGGAGGCCAAGCGCAGGCTTAGCGCCAAGCACCCCGAGGTCAACATCCCTCACCACTTCATCGCGAGCGGGACGCCGTACCCGAAAGCGATGCGCATATCGCTGTCGAGGGTGACCAGCGGGGTGTACTACGGCGTCGCCCTCCTGGCCGGATGGGAGAACTCCAATGGCGCTCTGCTCGAGAAGCAGGTGGCCGAGGCGTGCGGCATACCGTGCAAGACCGTGGACGAGTGGCTTGAGGAGGCGCGATGAGAGAGTACATCGTCAAGGCCGGCCCCGAAGAGGACGGAACCTACCTGACGCAGTTCCCCGATCCGCTCGTGCGCTGCGGGGACTGCAACTGGGCCGACGAGACGCCCGAGGGCGGTATGCCGAAGTGCGGGAAGCTACACAGGCGCGTCCCGCGCGACGGGTACTGCCACATGGGAGAGAGAGGAGAGAGATGAGCGACGAGCTGAAACCGGTATGTCGGACTTGCGTCTACGGGTTCCCGGCATCGTTTAACGACAGCGGAATCATGTACTCGTGCGGCATTACCAGGAAGCCCGTGGCGGTTGTCGTCACCCGCTGCGGCGCGTACGAGCCTAAAGCGGAATTCCGGGCAACGATAGGAGATGCCCGATGAGCGATGAGCTGAGGCCTTGCCCGCGATGCGGAGGTAGCGGCAAGGAGGTCTGTAAGTTGCCCGAAATGGGTGGGATTTTCCGAGTCGTGTGCACGGAGTGCGGTGCCAGGACCAGGCTGTGGCATTGTCCCAGCATCGCCAGAGAGGCGTGGAACAGCGGAGCGTTCGAGAGGAGTACGAGAAGATGAGCGCCACGACCGAGTACGCCCTGCGGTTCCTGCTCTACCTGGCCGCGAGCGGCGGTACCGCCAAGTCGTACGACATATCGAGGGAGATGGGCATACCCCGCGACTTCCTCATCGTCATCGCCCAGCCGCTCAGGGCAGCGGGCGTCGTCGAGTCGGTCGCCGGCAGGAACGGCGGCTACCGCCTCGCCAGGGACCCCGGCGAAGTGAGCTTCGCCGAGGTGAGGGAGCTGGTCTCCAAGGGGCGCGGCGGGCACGCCAGGGCCGTCGAGCCGGCAGCGGGGGCGGCGGCGCTGGCCTCGCGCGCCGTCGCATCGTTCTCCGCGGCGGCCGCGTCGTTCGAGAGGGGCGCCACGCTCGCCTCGATGCTGTCCGATGCAACCGAACACAGGGGAGCGGCGGCCGCGGAGCCGCCCTCCCGCAGGAAAGGAGGACTATGAGTCCGGAAGATACACTGGCGTCGGTGTGGCAGATAGCCGAGCCGCTGTCGGGGCAGTACGCCGAGGCGTGCATCGCCACCTCGGCGATCCGCATCGCTGCGATAGCCCTGGCGCTCGCAGCCGCCGCGATAGCCGCGGCCGCGACGGCCCGGAAGTACGAGGAGTGGAAGGGGATCGACGAGAGCATTGCGAGGCTCAAGCACCTCAACGCCTGGTCCAGGCCGCTCGTGGCGTGCGCCGTGGCGGCGGTCGCCCTGGCGGTCGCGCTGACCCTCGCGCTGTACGTCGAGCTGCCGAAGATCGCCGCGTGGGCCGGATGGCCCGAGGCGAGGATGCTCAACGAGCTGATACAGGCGGTGGGGCGATGAACGCGAAGGAGCTCATCAAGCGCCTCGAGGCCGCGGCGGAGATCGACCCCAAGGCCGAGGTGGTGTTCTGCGTGCACGGCGACGGCTTCAACGACGGATGGCCCATCTGCGGCAGCTACGCCGTGTCGGACGGCGCGGGCGGGTCCCGCATCGTGCTCGTGAACGACGAGAAGGTGATCGAGTGAGGCCCTACGAGATGGCCGACGGCACCGAGGTCTCCGGCTTCCGCGCCAGCGTCATGAGGGCGCTGGACGCCATGGACCCCCTCGACCCCTCGAGGCCGCGCGTCTACGCCGACGGCACCACCCGCGCCGAGATGCTCAGGTGCATGGGCGAGGCCCGCTGGTGCGACAGCATCGGCGCCGCGGTCGTGCCCGACTGCCGCGACATGTTCTCGCTGGAGGGCGACGAGTGGCTCCAGCGCAGGATCGAGGAGTTCCTCTCGGCGAGGCTGGCCTGGGCCCTCGACCAGAGGGCGCGCCACCCCGGCCACGAGAAGGAGATAGACCCCTACGTCAAGTTCTGCCAGCGCCAGGACACCGCCGCCAAGGCCCGCGACATGAAGGCCTCGTTCAAGGCCCACCGCCGCATAGACGTGTCCGAGCTCGACCGCGAGCCGAGCCTGCTGGGCACGCCGCTGGGCGTCCTCGACCTGGACACGGGCCTCATGCCCGGCGAGGAGGCCGAGGAGGAGGCCGTCTGGTGCGACATCGAGCCGGACTACGCCGCCCGCATGTTCCGCATCACCCGGCGCACCGAGGCCGACATGGGCTCGGACGTGCGCCGCGTGGAGCGCAGGTACGACGCCAGGTGGGACTCCTTCGTCGCGGAGGTCATGGACGGCGACGCCGAGCGCGCGGCGTTCCTCAAGCGGGCGCTGGGCTACAGCCTCTACGGAGGAAACCCCGAGAAGGCCACCTTCGTGCTGTGGGGCCCCAAGCGCGACAACGGCAAGTCCACCCTCATGAACGTCGTGAAGCGGGCGCTGGGCGACTACGCCGCGAGCGCGCCGGCGGGGCTCCTGCTCGACTGCGGGCGGGAGAGCTACACGGCGGCCAACCCCGTGCTGGCGTCCCTCGTCGGCAAGCGCCTGGTCGACGTGTCCGAGCCGCCCCTGGGCGCCGCGCTCGACTGCGCCATGGTCAAGAAGCTCGCCAGCGGCACCGACGAGATCAGCACCCGGCACCTGCACCGCGACGAGTTCAGCTACGTGCCCCAGTTCACCATCTGGATGCACTGCAACGCGCTGCCGGTCGTGGGCGACACCACGGCGGTCGACCCGCGCCACATGTTCGTCGTCGAGTTCCCCCGCAGCTTCGAGGGGGCCGAGCGCGACACCGGCCTCGCCGACCGGTTCGCCACCCCCGACGGCATGCACACCGTGCTGGTGTGGCTGGCCGAGGGCTACCGCGACTACCGGGAGCAGGGGCTCAACCCGCCGGCGTGCGTCACCGAGGCCACCGAGCAGTGGCTGAAGAGCTCGGGCACCTGGCTCGACTCGTTCCTCCGCGACCGCTGCGTGCTGGGCGCCGACGAGAAGTGCCTCGTGTCCGACTTCAAGGAGGCGGCATTCGCCTACGCCGAGGGCCTGTGCGAGGACAAGATGACCATGCGCGAGATGAACCGATACCTGAGGCAGCTGTCCATCGCGCCGAGGCCCGTCCACGGCAAGCGCTGGTACTACGGAGTGGGCCTGTGCGAGACCGAGGCCGAGGCCGTCGTGAGGGATGCCGAGAACGTGCTCAGGAGTGCCGGGGGCACGCCTTCGGGCGGCAATCCGACCATCACGCTCATCTGATCCGCCAAAAATACGTTGGCACCAAGGAAAACATTGACACCGTGGGCACTCGAGGCACACGTCGGGCACACGTCGGGCACGTTTCGAAAAACGCTACCTGACCTGCTATTTTCCTTATATATATACTTAAGCACTCTTTTTATAATAATAATATGTATATGAAGAGAATAAGGGTATATGTATATATAGGGAAAGAAACCCGCCGAAAAGCGTGCCCGAGTGCCCCCGTGCCTAGAAAGGAGCTTGCCTATGGGAGGAAAGGGAAGCGGCGGCTACCGCCGCAACGCCCTGCCTAGGGAGAGCAACCCGATCGTGCAGGGCAACGACCCGCTCAACGTCGACCCCGACCAGAACCGGCGGGCCATCGCGTTCGGGAGGGCGCTCATGGGCCTGCCCGACGTCGACCTGTCGGACGCCCCGGCCGTCGAGGAGAGGTTCTTCCTGTACCTCGACATGTGCGACCGGCACGGCGTGAGGCCGCTGGTGTCGGGCATCATCATGGCCCTCGGGCTCGGCAGCAAGCAGGCGCTCAGGGGCATCGCCACGGGCGACCCGCACTTCGCCAAGTACCGGGGAGTGACCCCGGAGACCGTGCGCGTCATTCAAAAAATCTACGAGTTTTTGGAGATCCACTGGGAGGATCGCTTCATGGAGGACTCCGGCAACCCCGTGAAGTACATCTTCATGGGCAAGAACCACTTCGGGTACAAGGACCAGGCCGAGCGCGTCGTGCACCACGTGGACGAGCGCAAGGCCCTGCAGACTCCCGAGGAGGTGGCCGAGAAGTACCGCGCCATGGCGGGCCGCCCCGACTCCGAGCCGCTCGAGATCGAGCCGGTGAGCGTCGAGAGCCTGCCGACTCCCGCCGATTCGGGGGAGTGAGCGACTCCCCGACTCCCCGACTTTCCCGCGCACGGACGGGCGCGCGGCCCCTCGGGCCCCGGCGACTTTGAGGCGCGCGGGCCCGCGGCCCCTCCCGCGGAGGAGGGAGGCCGTAAACGAGAAAAGCCCCCTGGGCGGCCCTTATCGGGCTGCTGCAGGGGGCTTTTTCGCGTTCTCGGGCCGCCGGTCCGCCGCCTAGGAGGGCCCCGCTGCGGGGCGTCCCGGCGGCCTGTCGGCGGTATATGGGTGTCGTGGGATACGGAAATATCGCGTATGAGCACGTTCTCGCGGCGAAATAGGTGCCGTTTCTGTCTGGAACGTGTCCGTACTAGGTATTGAGAAAAGTACGGCCTTAAATCGGCTTAGAATCGCTCTGGCGGTGCGCCCGGAACGGAGAAGGCCCCCGCGCTCTGGATCGGAGCCGGGGGCCTTCTTGCGTCGGGGCATGGAAAAGGCCCGCGCTCGGCGGGCCTTGGGGGCTATTGCATCTTGAGCAGCTTCCCCAGGATGACGGCGGGGCCGATCAGGATCAGCAGCAGGGCGTTAATCACGAACACGGGTCTACCTCCCTTCGATCTTGCGGCGCCAGTCGCGCGCCTCCCTCGCCTCGCGGGACAGCCCCCGCTCTTTGGCCGCCTCGGCGGCCCTGGCGCCCTTCTCGTCGCCGTTGCGGCGCGCCACCGCCGCGCATATGGCCCACTGCAGGGAGTCCATTACTCGCCGCCTCCTTCGCTATCGGCTCCGGCGGCCTCCCAGGCCTCGCACAGCTCGCCGCTCAGCTCGCCCAGGGCGATACACCGGGCTATGACGTCCACGGCCTCGGGGCCCTCCTTGGTCGGCACGCCGTCCCATCCGTATTCGCGGCAGCGGTCGGCGAAGTCATCGTCCCAGATGATGCCGGCCACGTTCTCGGCGGCCTCGGCTCGGCTGAACGTGTAGGAGCCGGAGCCGTTGCCGGTAACGCTGTCGTTGATGAAGAGCGCGTCATAGACGCTTTCCCACTCCTCGAAGTCGCCGCCGTACTCCTTTACGGCCTCCAGGGCGTCGGCCCTTACTTCCCCCATGTAGTCGTTCCAGTCCATCATGGTATATACTCCTCTCGGTTTCGGGGCCTCGGCCCCGGCTTTCAGATCAGGCCCGCCCGGATGCCGCCGGCGCGGGCCGTTTTGCTTTCCTAGGCGGCTTTTCCGGCCATATAGGCCGCGTATGCTGCGTGCACGTGCTCCCGGTCGCACTCGCCCCGCTCGATCAGGTCGCGGAGCGCCTCGAATAGCGGCGCGTTATAGCGGTGGGACAGCTCCACGCCGTCGACGGTTACGCGCATGGTGTCCAGGGGCGCCCACTGCCCCGCGTGGTCGTTGTAGCCGAATACGGGGCGGTGATGGTGATGCTCGGTTTCATGGTCTGTCTCCTTCTCGCTAGGCGGTGAGCGCGGCGGCCTCGGCCGGCTCGACGAACATGACGGCGCATTCCCGAAGCTCGGCCATGATGCACTGCTGGGCCAGGGCCCCGGCCAGCGCCGGCACCAGATCCAGCAGGCGGGCGGCCTCGGCGTCGTCCAGGGCGCACACCTCCAGGCGGGTGCTCGGCTCGGCCTCGCCGCGCCACATGCCGGCGCACGAGATAGCCGTGTAGGCCTCGCATCCGGTCACGTCCTCGAAGGCGGCGCGCACGTCCTGGGCGCTCCAGGTGCGGCCGGTCGGCGTGTTGTGGCCTATGGTGAGAATCAGCGTTTTCATGGTGGGGCTCCTTCCGAGGTATTAAGGCCATTGCCTTATGACATGCATACTATAAGGCTAGAGCCTTATAATCAATAGCGTACACAGTTTCTTCATAAGTTGATTGCCTTATACAATGGCGTATTACGTCAGGGTGTGCCCTGATGATGCGCAGGGGATCGCAGCGGATCAGCGCCCCCTCCAGGGGGTATATATGGATATAGTACGCGCGGGTGGTAAGTACCGCGCGTATTCTCGAAAAATAAAAATCGAAAACTATAAGGCTATCTCTTGACAAGGCTATAACCTTATGAAACAATCGGTGCAAGTTAGGAGGAGCCATGAACGTGAAAGAAGCGCTGATCGCCATCATGAGCGACCAGGGAAAAACGAAGGCGGAGCTCGCCCGCCTGAAGGGGGTCACTCCCCAGAGCATCAACTCGGTGTTCAACTCGCAGAAAACGATGTCGGTGAACTTGCTGGAGGAGCTGGCCGGCTATCTCGATTACAGGGTAGCCCTGGTTCCGAGGAGCAAGAAGCTGCCCGACGGCAGCGTCGAGGTTTCGGACAGGCCGGCGAAATGAGCCCGACGCTCCCATTGGACAAGTGCAAATCCGTCAGCGCCAGGTTGTGCTGCGCACTGTGCGGCAGGGGATTCGACATCGAGCCGAGCCAGGTCGAGGATTGTCTGGAGATTCTCCCGGATATGGGGTGGCTCGTGGTTGACAGCAGCGATGGGACGACGGATCTGTTCTGTCCAAGCTGCTCTCCGTGGGCCGAGAGGCTATCTAGGCTGTCGGAGCACAGCCGCATCGTGCCCGGTCTTGACGGCACGTTCCTGGCACTCGACACTGGTGACATCTGCGAGTTCTACGGCAAGAGGTCGTGGGATGGCGAGAGATGGGTGCCGTGGAGGTGCGTGCTACTGCCGACATGTGTGGACCAAGGTGGCTACATTCGCGTTAGTGTGAGGGAGGACGGATCCATCGTCCAAAGGCCCGCTCACAGGCTGGTGGCCGAGGCGTGGCTGGGAGAAGGCGGAGAGCTGCCGATCGTCGACCACATAAATAGGAGGCGCTACGACAACCGTCCGGAGAACCTAAGATGGGCCTCCTACGAGCAGAACAACGCCAATAGGGACTACACGAGGCCCCTTGTGGCGATAGGCGATAACGGAAGCGTTGTTGAGTTCAAGTCTGTGACAGCCGCACAGCAATTCAGCAGACGGGCTATGATGTCAGCGAACAGGGACTGGTTTGATTTCTCTGACGGCTTCGTTTTCGTCTACAAGGACGAGTACGACGACATCGAGCCAGGGCCCTATATAGAGCAGATGCTTGAGGCCGGGTCGAAGAAAGAGGTGGCGAGAATGAGGTACTTTGATTGGCTGGGCGTGAGTAAATCGAGGAGAGGGGCCTCAGATGCCTAGCGCGGCGCCGGGCATGTGCCCCAGGTGCGGAGGGCGCCTCGGCCCGTGGCACGAGGAGCGCGTGCGGCGGGGCCTCCCGTGGTGGGGGCACGTCGCGTTCTGGGCCGCCGAGGCGTCGTGGGCGCTGGCGCTGCCGGCGCAGCCCCTGCTCGCCCTGCTGGCGCCCGTGGCGATAGCGGCTCTCGCGTGGTACGTCGCGTCGCTGACGACGAAGGCGCCGGCGCTGGTCAGGACGTGCGAGGGCTGCGGCAGGGCGGTGCCCGCCCCGGCTGCCCCGAGAAATCGCCGAAAGGCCAAAAAGGCCCCCTCCGCCGCGGGCGGGCCGTCGGACGGCAAGCGGGCGGACAGGATGGCCGCCGCGGCCGTGGCGGTGCTGCTGGCGGTCGGCATGGCGGCGGTGCTCGGGGGCCTCGGGCTCGTCATGGCCCTGGTGGCGGTGGTGTTCATCGTGCTCAGGCTGCTGAGCATGAACGACTGAAAAAAAACTAAGGGCGACCCGTCGCAGCGGACCGCCCTTTGCAAACCGCCCCGGCCCGCAAGCCGGAGAAGTTTTCGTGCGAGAGGAGTGTACCACATGACAGTTTACGGATACGTGCGCGTGTCCACGGCGGAGCAGAACGTCGAGCGCCAGATCGCGAAGATGCGCGGGATGGGCATCGACGGGGACGCCCTGTTCGTCGACAGGTGCAGCGGCAAGGACATGGACAGGCCCGAGTGGGCGAGGCTCATGTCGGCCATAGGCGGGGGAGACCGCATCGTGGTCGACTCGCTCGACCGCCTGGGGCGCAGCTACGACCTGGTGACGGCCGAGTGGAAGCGCATCACGCGCGAGGTCGGCTGCGACATATCCTGCCTCGACCTCGAGTTCATGGACTCGGCGGCCATGAGGGCCATGGGAGATGTGGGAAAGGTTGTGGAGGACATGATGCTCTCGCTCCTGTCCTACGTGGCCGAGGCCGAGCGCAAGAAGAACCTGCAGCGGCAGGCCGAGGGCATCGCCATCGCCAAGGCCGCCGGCAAGTACAAGGGGGGCGCGCCCAAGCGCCACGATCCCGCGCTAATGGCCGAGGCCGAGCGAGCGCTCGCCGAGGAGGGCAAGTCGGCGGCGGCCCGCGTGCTCGGCGTAGGGCGCGTCACCATATACCGGATGATCGAGGACGGGAGGCTCGGAAATGGCGCGGCTTAACAACTACCTGCAGTCGCTCGCGCGAAGCCCGCGCATCTGCCCAAAGTGCAGGTCGCGCAGGCTGCGCCTCGAGGAGACGCTCAATCCGAACGTGGGCAAGTGGAGGTGCGACTGCGGCTACTTCATGGCGCAGACGTGCCCGGAGGCGGCCAACGTCCCTGTGGATGACGACCCGCCGGAGAGGGGCGGGGCGCGTATAATAAGGCCAGATTTCGGGGGCAACGGGCGCTAGGGGACATCGCGCCGGCCGGGAGAGGTTCCGCACTCAGTTGCGGAGCCTTTTCTTTTTCCGGAGGTGGTCCCTATGGACAATCAGATTCTGCTGGACGCCATCATGGCGGAGCTCGAGGGCGCGCGGGGCGCCGAGCCGTTCGAGGACGCGCTGGCCGTTCTCGCGGCCCTTGCCGAGGAGTCGCCCGTGGTCGAGGTGGCCTACGCCAGGTGGGTGCGCGAGACGGCGTGCGACCGCGTGGCCTGGATGGCCGACCGGGGCGACGGCGAGGGGGCCGAGCGCCTCCTCGCCTGCGTGGAGGAGCTGCTCAGGCTCAACGCGCGGGCCGACCTCGACAGCTACATGCTGTTCACGGAGTGGCGCCGCCCCCCGGCCAAGCAGTTCTGGCGGCCGCGCCGCCACGTGCTCTACGAGGTGTGCGAGGGCTTCCAGGACCTCGAGGACGGGCGCATCGAGGTGCTCGTCGTGCAGCTGCCGCCGCGCGTCGGGAAGTCGACGACGGGGTGCTTCGCCATGAGCTGGCACATGGGGCGGCACCCCCTGGACGCCAACCTCATGAGCGGCTACGCCGAGAAGCTGACCGACGGCTTCTGGACCGAGGTGCTCGACCTGGTGCGCGATTCGGACACCTACCGCTTCGCCGAGGTGTTCCCCGACGCCCGGCTCGCCGGCACCAGCGCCAAGGACAGCACCATCGCGCTCGTGAGGGAGGGGCGCTTCCCCACGCTGCAGTGCCGGCCCATCGGCGGATCCAACACGGGCATCGTCGAGGTCGGCCAGGAGGGCTGGCTCTACTGCGACGACATGGTCAAGGAGCTGGAGGAGGCCCTGTCGGCCGACCGCATGGACAAGCTCTACGCCGCCTACGCCAACCAGCTGCGCGACCGAAAGCTCGACGGCTCCAAGGAGGTGCACGTCGGCACGAGGTGGGTGCCCAACGACGTCATAGGCAAGGTGATCGACCACTGGGCCGGCGACCCCAGGTGCCGGGTGATCGCCATACCGGCGCTCGACGAGCGCGACGAGACGAACTTCGACTACCTGTACGGCCTGGGCTTCGGCACCGAGTACTACCGCGACCAGCGGCGCGCCCTGTGCGAGGAGAAGATGGAGCACGCCTGGTCGGCGAAGTACATGGCCGACCCGTTCTGGGTGGGCGGCGTCATGTTCCCCGAGAACGACCTCAAGTGGTACGACGAGCTGCCCGAGGGGGAGCCCGACGCCGTGCTGGCGGTGTGCGACACGAAGGACAGGGGGGCGGACTACGCCGTGCAGCCCATCGGCCTCGTCTACGGCACCGAGCACTACATCGTCGACATCACGTGCGACAACGGCCTGCCCGAGTCCATCGAGCCCAAGCTCGCCTCGGCGCTCGCGAGGCACGACGTGGGCCTCGCCCAGTACGAGTCGAACAGCGCCGGCGGCCGCGTGGCGGACTCGGTGGCGGCCCGGTGCCGCGAGCTCGGGCACGCCATCGACATCCGAAAGAAGTACTCCACCGAGAACAAGGAGACCCGCATCCTCAACGACTCGATGTGGATCAAGGCCCACTGCCATTTCAGGCGCGACTCGCCGGACCCCGAGTACCGCCTCGCCATGCAGATGCTCATGCGCTACACGACCGAGGGAAAGAACAGGCACGACGACGTGCCCGACGCGCTGTCCATGTATAAGCGCCTCGCCTCCACCGTCGGCGTCGCGCGCCTCGAGGCCGTGAGGCGCCCGTGGTGACGGCCTGGGCGAGCTGATCCGAACTGATAAAAATGCATAAAAACGCGAACCAATGCATCCGAATGCATCCGAATGCGATCTTCTCTGGACTTGCCGTTCCCGCACCGTGATTATGCGCCTCGGCGGAACCTCTCCGCTGCCGGCGGCCGGGCCGCGCCAATTTCCCCTCCTTTGTTTGGCACGGAGCATCCCCTCTCTCATGCGGCCCGGAACGCCCGGAACTACCTACGAGAAAGGCGCGCGAGTTGGCAGATACTATCGGACAGGACGCGAACGGGCCGGTCAGGCCCGTATACAAGGGCCGTGCTACGGTCTACTCGCGCTTTGACGAGATCTGCGAGGACAACGTGGTGCAGGCCCTCGAGGAGGCCCTGCCGTGCTTCCGGGCCAACTCGGCGCAGATCCAGTACCTGTGGAGCTACTACAAGGGCGTCCAGCCCATCCTCGGGCGCGAGAAGAAGGTGCGCGAGGACATCAACAACACGGTCGTCGAGAACCACGCCCAGGAGGTAGTCGCCTTCAAGATCGGCTATCAGCTCGCCGAGCCCCTCCAGTACACCTGCCGCATGCAGGAGTCCGACGACGATTCCGACGCGTCCTACGACGACACGCTCAAGCAGGTCAACGAGCTGAACACGCTCATGTTCGCCGAGGACAAGGCCTCGTGCGACCGCGACCTGTTCGAGTGGATGGCAGTGGGCGGCATCGGCTTTCGCATGTGCGAGGCCGACTCCGCCGCCGATGCCGAGGACGGCGGCGCCCCCTTCGAGATCTACACGCTCGACCCGCGCCGCACCTTCGTCGTTCGCTCGCGCTCATACCACCACAGGGTGGTCATGAGCGTGTGGGCGGGCATCGACTCCGATGACGACGAGGTCTACAACGTCTACACCGACGAGATGTGGTTCCTCGTGAAGAACGGCAGCGTGAGGGATCGCGGGCCCATCACCTACGGCGCGAACCCCATCGTCGAGTACCAGCTGAACAACGCGCGCATGGGCGTGTTCGAGCCGGTCCTCGGCCTGCTGGACGCGATAAACGTCATCGAGTCCAACCGCCTCGACGACATCGAGCAGACGGTGCAGGCGCTCATGAAGTTCGTGAACTGCGAGGTCGACAAGGACGAGTTCCTCGAGATGCTCGACCTCGGGGCCGTGAAGGTCAAGACCATCGACCCCCAGTTCAAGAGCGACATCGACGTCATCAAGACCGACCTCGACCAGACGGGGGCGCAGGTCGCCAAGGAGGACCTCTACCAGAGCGTCGTGAACATCTGCGGCATGCCCAACCGCAACGGCCAGGGCGGGTCCACCTCCGACACCGGTGCCGCTGTGCTGCTGCGCGACGGGTGGACGCTGGCCGAGTCCCACGCCAAGAGCTACGAGCTCCAGTTCAAGCGCGCCGAGCGCGACTTCCTGCGCGTGGCGCTGTCCATCTGCCGTCAGAGCGCGGACTGCGCCATCGACCTGCGCATCCGAGACATCGAGCTGGCGTTCAACCGGCGCAACTACGAGAACATCCTGGTCAAATCCCAGGTGCTCACGACGATGCTCGAGTCGGAGAAGGTGCACCCGCAGCTGGCGTTCCAGGCATGCGGCCTTTTCACCGACCCCGACGCCGCCTACCGCCAGTCCCAGGAGTACGCGGACGAGCGGGGCACCGACCTGGCGGCCGCCGCGATGGCGGTGGCCTCCGAGCAGACGGTCGCGAGGACCGTCGCGGCGGGCCCCCAGGCGGGAGTGCCCGAGCCCGAAGAAGGCGAAATCGCCCCTGTGGCGTAGCGCATACACGAGTCCGTGCGGTGCCGGCCGCGTCACCAACCCGGCGTAGGACGAAGGAGAGAAATGAAGAGAGAAGACGTGCTGGGGATCTTCCCCAACGCCACCGACGACGAGATCGACGCCCTGCTCAACCGATTCGGCAGCGAGCTGAACCCGGTCAAGAAGGCCCTCGCCGACGCCGAGAGGGCCGGCGAGCAGAGCAAGACCGAGAGGGACGCCGCGCTCGCCAAGGCGGCCGGCTTCGAGCAGCAGCTCGCCGAGGCATCCGAGAAGATCAAGGCGGGCATGACCGCCGAGGAGCTCCTCGCCGAGCGGCAGGCCCAGGCCGAGCAGATGCAGCGCGAGTTCGCGATCAAGGCCAACGGCCTCGACGCCAAGGCCCTGTTCGTCGAGTCGGGCTTCTTCGAGGCCGCGGAGGTCGACGAGCTCGTCGGCCGCGTGGTGAGCGAGGACGCGGACGCGACCAAGGCGTTCGCCGAGTCGATCATCGGCACCGTGCGCAAGCAGCGCGAGGCGGTGGAGAAGGCGACCAAGGACGAGCTGCTCAAGGCGAACCCGAAGCTCCAGGGCGCCGGCGGCGGGGACGGAGGAGTCTCGATGACCCGCAAGGAGTTCCTGTCGCTGCCCTACGACAAGCAGCTGCAGCTCAAGGCCGACAACCCCCAGATCATGTCCCAACTGAAGAAGGAGTAGCAACATGCCAGCAACACTGACGCTCGGAAACTCGAGCATCCCGTTCGACGAGGAGATCTTCGGAGCCTACTTCGACGACGAGCCCGACCTCATGAGCACCGCGCTCATCCAGTCCGGCGCCATGGTCGAGGACAGCTACATCAACTCGATGATCGCCGGCGGCGGAGACCTGTACACCCTGCCGTTCTACGGCCTGATCGACTACGACGACGCGCCCGTCAACTACGACGGCCGCACCGACATCGACGTGGGCACGCTATCCGGCGGCTCGCAGACCGGCGTCGTGTACGGCCGCGCCAAGGCATGGGGCTCCCGCCAGTTCGCCGGCGACTTCACCGCGGCGAACCCCATGCAGGCCATCGCCGTGCGACTCGCCAAGTACTGGCGCGTGTACAAGCAGCGCACGATGCTCGGCATCGTCGACGCCGGTATGAGCCACGCCAAGATGAAGGACCACGTCCTCGTCAAGACCGAGCTCACCGAGACGACTCTCGACGACGCCTGCGAGGAGATGTTCGGCGACTACGCCTCCAAGATCGCCCTGGCGGTCATGCACTCGTCCGTGGCCCAGTTCTACAAGGACAAGGAGAGGGTCGAGTACCTCAAGTACACCGATCCCACCGGCCTCGTGCGAGAGCTGAACATCTACCAGATCAACGGCATCAACACCGTCGTGTACAACGACGGCCTGAAGATCCCGGGCACCGCCGCCTCCGGCGACACGCCCGCCACGGGCAACACCTACGCCACGTGGCTGTTCGCGCAGGGCGCCCTGCGCCACGGAAGCGCCCCGGTGAAGCTCCCCGTCGAGCTCGGCCGCGAGCCGCTCAAGAACGGCGGCGAGGACTTCCTGGTCAACCGCCTGCGCGAGACCATCCACCCGGACGGCTTCACGTTCACCAAGCCCAAGACCGGCTACACCGAGTCGCCGACCGACGCCCAGCTCAAGGCCCCGGCCAACTGGGCCCCCGCCTACAGCGACGCGAACGCCATCCCGATC
>NZ_JAYMFI010000012.1:0-13297 GCF_035830635.1 Adlercreutzia shanghongiae
CACCCGGACGGCTTCACGTTCACCAAGCCCAAGACCGGCTACACCGAGTCGCCGACCGACGCCCAGCTCAAGGCCCCGGCCAACTGGGCCCCCGCCTACAGCGACGCGAACGCCATCCCGATCGCGAAGCTCATCACCCCGGGCGTCCGATAGGGGCGCCCATGACCGACGAGGAGCTGATCGAGAACGTGAGGGTCGGCCTCGGCGACGAGCGCTTCGAGCGGTACATTCCGTACCACCTCATGCTCGCCAAGAAGGCCGTCGTCGAGAGGATGTGGCCCTGCGACCCCGACAAGACGTGGGAGGACGTGCCCGAGCGGCACCACGCCACGGCCTGCGAGATCACCGTGTACCTGGTGAACCGCCGCGGCGCCGAGGGAGAGACGTCCCACAGCGAGAGCGGCACGTCGCGCAGCTACGAGTCCGCCGGCGTTCCCGACAGCCTCCTGCGCGGCATCGTCCCCCACGTGGGGGTGCCGCGATGAGGAACCTCGAGCGGGACACGCAGCGGGTCTGGATCTCCAGGTTCGAGGGGCTCGTCCCCGAGGAGAACGCCCAGGGAAGGCTCACCGGCAAGAACATCCCAGCGAGAAGCAGGCCGGAATTGTTCCTTCCCTCGGCGTCCATGTCGCGGGGCGAGGCCCAGAACACCTACTTCGGGCTCAACCTCGACTACGACCGGGTGCTCACCATCGACGACCCCGATTTCGAGGTGGGCGAGGCCGACGTGCTGTGGCTCTACGGCGATCCGGGCGACCTCGACGACCCCGCGCCCCACGACGCGATAGTAAAGCGGGCCGTGTCGAAGGGCTCGTTCACGGTCATCGCCACCAAGCGCGTGGAGGTGTCGCGATGAGGATCCCCGTGTCACTCTCGCGCCCGTCCATCCGCGGAGCGATAGCAATGATCGACGGCGCATCCGCCTCCCTCGAGGCGAGGTGCGCCGAGCTGGTCCGCCGCCTCGGCGAGATCGGCGTCGAGGCGGCCGTGGCCCACGTCCGCAAGGACACCGGCGAGCTGGCATCCGGTATCCGCTGGGAGCAGCTCGCCGACGGAAGCGGGATCGTCGTGTCCGAGGGCCCTTACGCGGCGTTCGTCGAGTTCGGCACCGGCGTAGTCGGCGAGGGAACCTACCAGGGCGACCTGCCCGACGGATGGGGCTACAACGAGCAGCGAACGCCGGAGGCCCACGACCCGGACGACATGACCCGGTGGTTCTACAGGGACCGCGACGGCCGCGTCAGGTCCACCAGGGGCCAGCCGGCGTGCGGCTACATGGCAGCCGCGGCGGAGGAGATGAGGCAGTCGGTGGCGGCTGTGGCGAAGGAGGTGCTTGGCAAGTGATCGACATCGAGACCGAGCTCTACGACGAGCTGGCCCGTTCGGTGCTCGCCGAGTTCCCCGGGGCCTACGTCGCCGGCCAGCACGAGATCTCCCCGCCCCGATTCCCCGCCGTGTTCATCGAGCAGACGTTCAGCAGCGAGCTGGACGCGTGCAGGGACTCGTCGGGCGAGGAGAACGCGAACGCCGTCATCTGGACGGTGAACGTGTACAGCAACTCGCAGTCCGGCGCCAGAGACCAGTGCAAGCGCATCCTCGCAATCATCGACGCGAGGCTCAGGCGGCACAACATGAAGCGCCTCACGGCCCGCCCCATCGACAACGCGGCAGACCCCACGGTCTACCGGTACGTCGGCCGGTTCACGGGCCTGGTTGACAAGAACGGAACTACTTATTGGAGGTAATCAATGGCTGAGAACAGTTTCGGCTCGTACCTTATGAGCTCTGAGGACGGCAAGACGTGGGACAACGTCTGCCCCATCAAGGACTACCCCGACCTCCAGGGCGACCCCAACACCCTGGACAGCACCACGCTGAGCGACCCCGCCCACACCTACATCGACGACATCGAGGACACGGGCGGCGGCCTCGCCTTCACGGCCAACTACGACTGGGACACCTACCAGAAGCTCTACGCCCTCAAGGGCGAGGAGAAGTACTACGGCGTCTGGTTCGGTCACACCGAGGACACCCCCGGCGTGTTCACCCCCGACGGAAGCCGCGGCAAGTTCAAGGGCAAGGGAAAGCTCAACGTGACGAAGTCTGGCGCCGGCGTGAGCGCCGTGTCCGACATGAAGATCACCATCACGCTCAGCGAGCCCATGCTGCCCGACCTGGCGGCGCCCGCGGCGTAGGGAAGATAGCGAAAGAGAGGTTCCGAAATGACAGAGTCAACCGACCGCAAGATCAAGTTCGAGTTCGAGGGAAAGCCCTACGTGCTCGAGTACGACAGGGACAGCGTGGTGGCCACGGAGAAGGCCCTGGGCGTGTCCCTGCAGGACATCCTGTCCTACAAGGTGAGCTCGGTGCGCGACGCGTTCACCGGCGCGTTCATCAAGAACCACGCCGGCACTCCCGACGAGACCGTCGAGGCCATATGGCAGGCGATGCCCGACAAGCGCAAGCTCATCTCCACGATCGGGGAGATGTACGCGCTCGGCATCAACTCCCTGGTAGGCGAGCCCGACAAGGGAAACGCGATCAGCTGGACGGCGGAGTAGACGGCCGGACAGCTGATACCTACACCTCGTGCGAGGAGCTCTTCTGGGACGCGCTGCCGCAGTACATGGCGATAGGCATGTCCGCAGAGGAGTTCTGGCACGGGGACTTCCGCCTAGCCGGCGCGTACCGGGAGGCGGACCGCATCCGCCGAGACAACCGCTACGCAGCGGAGTGGAGGGCGGGAGTCTACATGTTCGAGGCGCTGCTCACGGCCTCGCCGGCGTTCAGGGAGCTGAGCGGCGGCATAGACCACGAGTACCCGCCCGAGCCCATCTTCTCGGCCATGACGGCCGCGGAGAGGGAGGCGCGCGAGGCGGCCGACGAGGAGCGGCGCGCCGAGGAGATGATAGAGCGCTTCAAGAGAATGGCCCTCGAGGCGAACGCCCGCTTGGCGGAGCGCGAGTCCGCGGGCGACGGGGAATGAGACCAGGAGAGGCTCCGCCTTCTATCGACGAGCGAGAGGAGGCGGCATGGCAGACGACGCGAGCATCGACAGGCTCGAGATCGAGGTCGGGGCATCGGCGTCTTCCGCCGTGCGAGACCTCAAGGAGCTCACAGGGGCCCTGGAGGGCCTCGACAGCGCCCTGGGAGGGCCCGCCGCGGACATGGCGAAGCTGTCGAAGGGCCTGGAGGCCCTGAAGTCGGCGGCATCCAAGATCGACCTGTCGGGCCTGTCGGCGCTGAAGGACCTCAACATCGACGCCGGCGCCGGCAAGGCGGTCAAGTCGGTCGCGGAGGCCGTGCAGCTCCTGCCCTCGGACACCGCCGCCAAGGCGTCGTCCCTCGCATCGCTCGCGTCCCTCAGGGCGCTCGACGGGGTCAAGCTGAGCCCCACCGTGGGCACCGGGCTCGCCAAGATCGCCACGGCGCTTGCCTTCATGCCGACGGACACGGCGGCCCGCCTGTCCGGCGTCCGGTCGCTGCAGGCGCTCAACGGCCTGACCCTGAGCAAGACCACGGCATCGAACCTGACCCGCCTCGCCCAGGCGGTGCACGCGTTCCCGGCGGACGCCGGCGCGCGCCTCGCCGGGCTCGCGCAGTCGCTGCTGCCGCTCAAGTCGCTCAACGGCCTGCGCCTGACGACGGCCATCAACGGCCTCAGGCAGCTGCCCGGGGTGCTCAAGCAGTACGAGACCCTCAACGTCAGGGCGCTCGTGACACAGCTCGACCAGCTCAATCCGCGCCTGCGCTCGCTCGCCGCATCGGCGAACGCCCTGCGCATGGCGTTCACGAAGATGCCCGCGTCGCTGCGCACGGTGGCCTCGGCCACGAGGGCCGTGACGTCGGCGAACCGCTCCCTCGACACGTCGATGAGGACGGCGCAGTCGTCGACCGTGGGCTTCGTGGGCAAGTTCACCCTGCTCAACGGCGGGGCGATGCTCGTCTACGACGGGCTGGCCAAGTGCATCAACGAGGTCAACACCTACATCGAGTCCATGAACCTGTTCGAGGCGTCCATGGGCAAGTACACCGAGAGCGCCACCGAGTTCGGCATGAAGGTGCAGGACGCCATGGGCATCGACTTCGGCGAGTGGGCCCGCAACCAGGGCGTGTTCCAGACCCTCATCACGGGTATGGGAGCCGCCGCCAACAAGGCGTCCGTCATGAGCCAGCAGCTCACCCAGCTCGGCTACGACATCGCGTCCTTCTACAACATCAATGTTGAGGACGCCATGCTCAAGATCCAGTCCGGTATCGCCGGCGAGCTCGAGCCGCTGCGCCGCCTCGGCTGGGACCTGTCCGACGCCCGCATGAACATCGAGCTCACGAGGCTCGGCATCGAGGCCAGCACCCGCGACATGTCCCAGGCCGAGAAGGTGGCGCTGCGCTACTACCTGATCATGAACCAGGTCACGCAGACCCACGGCGACATGGCCCGCACCATCGCCAGCCCCGCGAACCAGCTCCGCGTGCTGCAGGCCCAGCTCACGCTGGCGGCCCGCGCCATCGGCAGCCTGTTCATCCCGGCGCTCAACGCGATCCTGCCCTACGCAATCGCCGCCGTGAAGGCCATCCGCATGGTGGCCCAGGCCATCGCCGAGCTCCTCGGCATCGACGCCACCTTCGAGGTGGACTACTCGGGCCTCGACACGTCGGGCATCCTGTCCGGCGAGGAGGCGCTCGAGGGCATGGGAGATGCGGCCGACGACGCCAAGGACAAGGTCAAGGAGCTCAAGAACACCGTCTTGGGCTTCGACGAGCTCAACAAGATGCAGGCCGTCGAGAAGGACGACGGCTCGGGCAAGAACGGCAAGGACGGCCTCGGCGGCATCGGCCTCGACCTTCCCGTCGACACTTACGACTTCATGGCCGGCCTGGACGACTACATCACGAGGCTGTCCGACGAGCTCGCCGCCAAGATGGTGGGCGCCCTCAAGCAGGTCATGCCCTACGTCGCCGGCATCGGCGCGGGCATCGCGGCCTGGAAGATCGGGAAGTCCCTCATAACCGGCGCGGAGGCCCTGTCCGGCCACCTGCGCAAGGCGAGCGGAAACGCCATGAGGACGGCCGCCGAACTCGGCAGGCTGGGCAAGGTGCGCCTCGGCAACATCGTCAGGGACGCCGGCATCGCCATGGGCCTCATGGCCGACAAGGCCGCCCTGTTCGCCAAGAGCATGGGGGGCCTCAAGCTCGCCGGCATCGCCGCCACTGTGGGAATCATGGTCGGCCGCACCGTCGAGCTTTACCAGAACAGCGAGAAGTTCCGCCGCGGCCTCGAGGTCGTCAAGGGCTGGGCGGACGCCGTGGCGGCCTCCCTGGGGGACCTCGGCAGGCTCATGTCCGAGCTCGGCAGCGGCATCGCCGAGGCGCTGTCCTTCGCGGGACGGGTCATGGGCGAGTTCCTCAAGTCCCTCACCGGCCTCGACTTCTCGTGGCTCGAGGGTCTCGGCCGCGGCCTCGTCGACACGTTCGGCGGCATCGCCGACGCCCTGGCCGGCGTGGTCGACGCGCTCGACCTCGACCTGGCAGACCTCGGCCTCACGGTGGGCGGCATCGCCCTGCTGTTCACCGGTGCGGGCGCCCCCTTCGGCGCGGCCATCCTCGTGTTCGAGGCGCTGAGCGTCGCCATCCGCGGGATCGGCTACGCCTGCGAGCCGGTCGTGTCGAAGGTGGACGCGCTGGCCGGCGTGTCAGAGGAGACCGCGGGCCGCATCGGCACGTCGCTCGACTCGGTCACCGACGCCATGGGCGTCATCGACCGCATCGACTTCGCAGACGCTGTGGTGTCAGATTCCGACGTCGAGGAGGTGTCCGGGAAGATCCAGGACATCAAGTCGGCCATCCTCGACAACCTCGACGCCAACCGCAACGAGGAGCTCGCATCGCTCGACGCGCTCAAGGGCGTCATGCCCGACGAGAAGATCGAGGAGCTCAAGCAGAAGACCGAGAAGATGTACCAGGACAGGCAGGCCCAGGTCGAGGAGGCCGAGGCGCGCCTCATGGAGATCTACCGGGCCGCCGCCGCGGAGCACCGCACGGTGACCGACGAGGAGGCCGCGGAGGTCAGGGCCATCCAGGCCGGCCTCAAGGACGACCTCGTGGCGTCCGCCGGCGCCACGCGGGACGAGATCGAGTCGATCAACAGGGCCATGGCGAACAACAACGAGGCGGCCGCCCTCGAGAGCGCGAGCGCAGTGCTGTCGGCCGCCGCGAGCGAGCGCGACGAGCGCGTGAGGCTGGCGTGGGAGACCTACGACAACCAGATGTCGGTCGCCAACGGCCTGCGCGACGCCGGGGCCATAACCCAGGAGGAGTACGAGGCGATGGCCTCGGCGGCCCTGGCATCGGCCCAGGCGCAGCAGGACGCGGCCAACGACGCCTACTACGGCGAGGGCGGCGTGCTCGCGACGGTGCAGTCGGGGCTCGGCGAGAGCGCGGCCTACATCGATGAGTCGAACGGCCAGATCAAGGAGAGGTGGGAGGTCTGGTGGGACGACATCGAGGCCGGCTTCGGGGATATGGGGGACCGCATCTCCCAGAGCCTCGACGACTTCGGCCAGAACGCCTTCGGATGCTTCGAGCAGCTCGGCAGCGACATCTCCTCCTGGTACGACGCGGAGCTCAAGCCTACGATCGACCGCATCTCCAGCGGCTTCCAGTGGCTCGGCAGCGCAATCAGCGGCTTCCTGTCCGACCCGGTGGGCAACGTGAAGGCGGCCTGGTCGGGAATCTCGGGCTGGTTCGACTCCAACGTGTGCCAGCCCGTCAGGTCGGTCGCCAACTGGCTCATCGGAGCGATCGAGAGCATCGTGAACGCCCCCATCCGGGCGCTCAACCAGTTCCGCATCGACCTGCCCGACTGGGCGCGGGAGCTCACGGGCTGGTCGAGCGTCGGCTTCTCCGCGAGCGAGGTGCGCCTGCCGCGCTTCGCCGACGGCGGCTTCCCCGAGAAGGGCCAGCTGTTCGTGGCGCGCGAGAGCGGCCCGGAGATGGTCGGCCAGATGGGCGGGCGCACCGCGGTCGCCAACAACGACCAGATCGTGGCGGGCATCAAACAGGGCGTCATCGACGCCATGACCGTCGTCAACGCAGCGGGCGGAGGGGCGCAGCGCGACGAGCGCCCGATCACCCTGATCGTGCAGCTCGACAGCGAGACGGTCACGCGCCGCGTCTACAAGAACCTCGACGACATGGAGCGCAGGGGCGCGATCCCGGCGTTCGGAATCTAGGAAGGGGGACGAATGTCCAATCTGCTCTACGTGGGCCCGTCGCCCAGCGACCTGGCGCCCGTCTCGCCCACCCCGGCCGAGTACGCCTGGACCAAGCAGGACATCTCCGACCCGGAGGCGGGGCGCACCCACGACCCCGACAACACCATGTGGAAGATGCAGACCTCGAAGAAGCGCAAGCTCAACCTCAGCTGGAAGCTGCTCACGGCAGACCAGGCGAGCGCGGTGCTCCGAGCCTTCGACCACGAGTACTTCTACGTGAGGTTCTGGGACGCCATCGAGAACGGGTACATCACGAGGCAGTTCTACGCGGGCGACATGTCGGCGCCGCTGCAGTGGTTCGACCTGCCGAGCCTGGGCACCCGCTTCGCGAACGTGTCGTTCAACATCATCGAGAGGTAGGCGGGCATGCTGAGCACAAGCCAGGGATTCCGCCGCCGCGTGTCAGACGGGGCGAGGGTGCTCGTGAGGGCGCAGATCGCGTTCGCCTCGGGGGAGAGGCGCGACCTCGACGGGTCCGATTTCATCAACAACACGCTGTCGTTCGAGCAGATGACCTCGCGCACCGGGTCCTTCGACATCGGCGCGGCGATTGTCGGCACCTTCAAGTGCACGCTCAACAACTTCGACAAGCGCTTCGAGGGGTGCGACTTCACCGGAGCGCGGATCATGCCCCAGCTGGGCGTCGAGGTCGACGGCGAGGTCGAGTGGGTGCGCAAGGGCACCTATTGGATCCAGCAGCCGTCGAGCTACGGCCCCACCATCTCGCTGTCATGCGACGACGCCATGTCGCGGCTCGACGTGCCCTACGAGGACGTGGGGACGAGCTACCCGGCCACGGCATCGACCGTGGTGCGGGACATCTGCTCGCACTGCGACATCGTCCCGCAGAGACTCGACTTCTACGGCGCGTCGGCCGTGTTCAGAGAGCGTCCCGAGGAGGCCACGTGCAGGGATGTGCTGTCCTGGGCCGCGCAGGCCACGGGCAACTGGTGCCGCATGACCGCCGACGACAGGCTGAGGATCGACTGGTACGACCCCGCGGTGTTCGAGGACGAGGACTGGCTCGACGGCGGCGAGTTCGACGGGGGCCGCCCGTCCTACGCCACCGGCGACGCCGCTGACGGCGGTAACTTCCTCGACTACTCCTCCGGCGACAGCTTCGACGGGGGCGACTTCCTCAAGGGCAAGGTCATCAGCATCTGGGCCACGGCCTCCGAGGAGGTGTCCACCGACGACGTGGAGGTCACAGGCGTGAGGGTCACGGCGTCTGACGAGACCGCCGCCGACGGCAGCGCCGGCAGGGAGGGGGAGACCCACCTGTGCGGCTCGCAGGGCTACGTGCTGGACGTGTCCGGCAACCCGCTCATCGCCTACGGCGAGGCCAGGGCCGCGGCCGAGCGCATCGCCGCGCGGGCGGTGGGCCTGCGCTTCCGCCCCTTCGACGTGGCAGCCCTCGGAGACCCGAGGGCCGAGGCCGGAGACCCCGCCGTGCTCACCGACCGCCACAAGACGGCCCACAGGTCGTTCCTCACGGCGGTCGTCTACAAGGTCGGCCACTACACCGCGTTCCGGTGCAGCGCCAGGACGCCGGCGAGGAACTCCGCCTCGGGGTCGGGAGCTGTGACCAGGGCCCTGCTCAAGCAGGACGCCGCCATCCGCAGGGAGAAGAGCGCGCGCGAGGCTGCCCTCGAGCGGTTCCAGGACGACCTGGAGAACTCGTCGGGCATGTACGCCACGAGCAAGCGCGAGGGCTCGGGCACTACCTGGTACATCCACGACAAGCCCGAGCTGGACGAGAGCCAGTTCGTCTGGAAGCTCAACGCGGCCGGCCTCGGCATGAGCGTAGACGGAGGCAGGACGTGGCAGTTCGGCTTCGACAAGTGGGGCGACGCGATCCTCAACGAGATCTACGCCATAGGCATCGACGCCGACCACATCGACGCCGGCGCCCTGCGCGTCAAGAGCGGCGGCAAGACCATCTTCTGCGCCGACGTCCGCGCGGGCCAGTTCTGGTGGAGCACGCCGAACAGCTCGCTGCAGAACAACGGGACCCTGACCGTCACGAAGGGCAACATCGGCGGCTTCGAGATCGGCGCGAGCTACATCCGCAGCAACCGCCAGTCGCTCACGTCGGCGAGCGCCGGCGTCTACATCGGGGCCAACGGCGTGAGCACGGGCAACGGCTACCAGTGGAACGCCATGGGCAACGGCGCCTTCTTCGGCGGCAGCGGAGGCAACGTCGAGACGGGCTACATCAGCTTCAACACGCGCTACGAGCCCACGGGAGTCGGCGGCGCGGCGATCGGCGGCAAGGGGTGCATCGGCATCTACACGCCGCAGCTGATCGTCGGAGGAGGGTGGAGCCAGCGCAACGTGAGCAGGTACCCGGCGGGCTACGCGGGCCAGAGCGCGTCCAAGAGCTACATGACGGGCAGCGTGGCCAAGCAGGGCTCCGTGAGCGTGACCCCCTACTTCGGGACGCTCAGCAACGTGGCGATCGCGGACAGCGCGGGCAAGGTGACCGGCAGGTACACCTCGGTCAAGTACCTGACCGGAGTGAGCATCAGCGTCAACTTCCCGCAGTACAAGGCGGCCAACATGGTCTTCTCGCAGGGCCTGATGGTCTCGGTTTGAGAGGAGGGCGCATGGACGATATGTGCCTGGTGGAGAAGGGCGGCACGGGCTTCTACGCGCCCATCGACCAAGCGGGGGCCTGGAGCGCCCAGGGGTACGCGGTCTACGCGATGCGGGCCGTGCCCCTCAACGACGTTGCCAGGGAGGACGGAGGGGCCGAGGAGGCCAGCTGCGAGACCAGAAGGCCCGCGCGGCCCGAGGAAGAGGAGGTCGGATGAAACTGACGAACTACGAGATGTCCCGGCGCCTGGGGCAGCTGGGGCAGGTGCTCGACCGCGCCGACCTGATCGGCTACGCGGCGGCGCGCAACACGAGGGTCCTCAGGGAGGCCTGCTCGGAGTACCTGCAGATGCAGGACGCGCTCGTGCGAGAGCTCGGCGAGCCGGAGACCGACGGGGAGGGCGCAGAGACCGGGGCCTACCGCCTCGACTTCGCCAGTCCTAACTTCCCCGAGTTCGCGAGGCGCATGGACGAGATCGCCCCTATCGAGAGCGAGATCGAGGTGTTCCGCATCCGAGTGGATGAGGCGATAGGAAAGCTGAGCGGCACGCAGCTGCTCGAACTCGACTGGATGTTCGAGGACTAGGAAGGAGAACCGATGGGAGAACTTACGGAAATGGTAGCGGCATGGGGCGTACCCGTGCTCATCGCGACGGCGGCCATGGTGTGCGACATCTGCACCGGCTTCGGCGGGGCGGTGAAGAAGGGGGAGGTGGCCTCGGGCAAGATGCGCGAGGGGCTGTGGCACAAGGCCGGCTTCTACGGCCTGATCATCCTGGCCGCGCTCTACGAGGTGGCGGCCGCGTTCATGAACCTGGACGTGGCGTCCGCGGGCATCGGCGTGTCGCTGCCCGAGCTGCCCGCGGTGGGCGCCGTGTGCGTCTACGTGCTGGGCACCGAGATCGTGAGCGTGTGCGAGAACCTCATCGTCATCAACCCGGCCCTGGCCGACGCGCCGTTCATGCGCACGCTGGTGACGCACGACCCCGGCTCCGCCGATATGACGGTGGCCGTGGAGGACTTCGAGGAATGCGCCGTCGGCGCGGAAGGGAGCGAGTAATGACCACGAACGGAATCAGCATCCCGGACGAGGACAAGTGCGTCGTCCCCGAGGCCGAGGAGGCCACCGAGGAGATGTGGGTCGAGCTGACCAACCAGAAGGGCGACGAGGGGGAGGCCGACGATGAGCGATAGCCCCCTCGTGGTGTACACCAAGCTGTCCCCGAACTGCTCGGTCCGCACCCAGGAGATCACCAAGATCACGCCGCACCACATGAGCGGCAACCTGTCCATCGAGACCTGCGGCAACGTGTTCGCCCCGGCATCGCGCAAGGCCTCGTCCAACTACGGAATCGACACGCCTGGTCGCGTGGGGATGTACGTGCCGGAGGACAAGCGCGCCTGGACGTCCAGCTCCGCATGGAACGATCAGCGCGCCGTGACCATCGAGGTGGCCAACAGCGTGTGCAAGTCCCCGTGGCCCATCAGCGACGCCGCGTGGAGCACGCTCGTCGACCTGTGCGTGGACATCGTGCGCCGCAACCCCGGCATCGTCCGCGCCGACGGCAAGACCCCCGGCCTGAACTACACCGGCGACAAGCACGGCTCGCTGACGAAGCACAAGTTCTACTCTAACACTGACTGCCCGGGCACCTGGCTCGACCAGCACATGAAGGAGCTCGAGGTAGCCGTGAACAAGAAGCTGGACTCCGGCCAGTCGACGCCCAAGCCGGCCGCCACGGCCCCGACCCCCAAGCCCTCCGCGCCGAAGCCGGCGGCACCGAAGCCCGCCGCCAAGGGCAACGCCAACGTCCTGGCCTTCCAGAAGTGGATGAACAAGACGTACGGCTGGAGGATGGCCGAGGACGGCCTGTTCGGCAAGGACACCAAGAAGCACGCCGTGATGGCGCTGCAGACCGAGCTCAACCGCCAGTGCGGCGCCGGGCTCGCGGTGGACGGGTCGTTCGGCCCCAAGACCAAGAGGGCCTGCATCAACGTGCGCCAGGGCGCGAAGGGCAACATCACCCGCGTGATCCAGGGCATGCTGTACTGCCTCGGCTACGACCCCAAGGGCCTCGACGGGTCCTACGGCCCCGGCTGCGCCGAGGCTGTCAAGAAGTTCCAAACAAAGAAGGGCCTCTCGCCGGACAAGGTCTGCGGCCCGAACACGTTCGCCGCCCTCCTGGGGTAGCGGGAAGGGAGGCGCGGCCTCATGGCGATTCAGCACAGACGAGGGGGCTACAACGACATGGACCCGGCCCAGCTGGTGCCGGGGGAGCCCGCGGCGGCCCTCTACGACGACCCGTTCTCATCGGACGGCCGCGCCCTCTACTACTGCTTCGCGCCGGGCAGCGTGAAGCGCGTGACCATGTACGAGGACTTCCTCGACTACTTCGGCGAGTCTAAGCGGGAGATCGTGCAGTGGATCACCGACACGGCGTGTGCCGAGTACAAGGAGGAGTACGCGGCCATCCGCGACGACGCCAAGACCGCCGAGGCCGAGCGCGTCGAGAACGAGAAGAAGCGCGTTTCCGCCGAGGAGTCCCGCCGGTCTGCCGAGGGCGCCAGGGCGGGGGCCGAGGAGAAGCGCGCCGCAGCCGAGGAGAAGCGGGTGCTCACCATCGAGGACTTCGAGAAGAAGGTGGCCGGGGGCTTCTTCGACGGCGCCACGTTCCGCCCCTCGGTGAGCGAGGACGGCCTGCTCTCGTGGAGCAACGACAAGGGCCTGCCGAACCCGGAGACGGTGAGCGTGCGCGGGCCCAAGGGCAGCGACGGCGTTGTGACGGGCCTCGGCACCGGCATGTACGCGCTGCAGATCGTTGACGGGAGGCTGCGCCTCTACTACGACGAGGGCACCGACGTGCCCGATATGGAGATTCGAGCTGACGGGCACCTGTGGGCGCTCGTGGGAGGAGAGTAGTCATGCCTTGGAAGGACTTGGGAAAGGTGGCCGGCGAGGACGGCCGCATCGGCAATGTCGACAGCACATACATCAACAACGGGGGCGACCCGGGGGTGTCGATCGTTCGCTCCGGCGACGAGTCGGCCCCCGACTTCACCTTCGAGTTCGAGAACCTGGTCAACGACCCGTTGGGCGAGTCCGAGCTGGAGTCTATCGTCAACGGCGAGACCGTGATGTCGTCGAACGTGGTGAACGGCACGGTCCTTGGCAGCTTCTTCAGCGCTCTGAATGACATCTTCGCGGCGAAGAAGCACAAGCACTCCGCCGCCGACCTGGACTCCGGCACCCTTAGCATGGACCGAATCGCCAACGGCTCAATCCCGCAGGCGAAGCTGGACCAGGCGACTCAGGATTCGCTGTCCCGGGTTGAAGGGACGAAAAACGACCTCACCAAGAAATCAGTCGAACTTCTGCTTCCTTCTCCGCAGCCGGGGCCACTCTACTCGCTTGTTGTTGGCGCCAGCGG